>CAMFKX010000011.1 GCA_945957375.1 uncultured Roseiarcus sp. | reverse complement strand
GCCGCCGGCATCCAGTCGACGATCACGTCGGCGCCGCCGCCGGCGATCACCTGCTCGGGCGCCACGTCCGGTCCGCCCGGCTTGATCGTCACGTCGAGGCCTTCATCCTTGTAGAAGCCCTTGTCCTTGGCGACGAAGTAGCCGGCGAACTGCGCCTGCGGCACCCACTTGAGCTGCAGCGTGACCTTGTTGTCGGCCGCCTGCGCCGCGCCCGCGGCGAGCATCGCCGCAAGGCTCACGATCCCGATTCCAATCTTTTTCATTCGTTCCTCCGTTTGAACCCGATTTCCCCGACGCCGCGCCAGACGTCCCCGCGGCGTGAAGCTCAGGCCCCCTTCGTGCGGAAGGAGGCGTGCCAGAACGTCACGCGCCGTTCGATGGCGGCGACGATGCCGTAAAAGGCCGACCCGGAGAGGGCGGCGACCAGGATCGTCGCCCACACCATGTCGATGCCGAGGTGGCCGACCTCGGTCGAAATCCGGAAGCCCATGCCGACGATCGGCGTGCCGAAGAATTCCGCGACGATGGCGCCGATCATGGCCAGCGTCGTGTTGACCTTCAAGGCGTTGAACACGAACGGCAGCGCCGCCGGCAGGCGCAGCGCGGTCAGCGTCTGCCAGTCGCTCGCGGCGTAGGTCTTCATCAGGTCGCGCTCCATTGCGCTCGCGCTTTCGAGCCCGGCGACCGTGTTCACCAGCATCGGAAAGAAGGTCATGACGACGACGACCGCCGCCTTCGACGGCCAGTCGAAGCCGAACCACATCACCATGATCGGCGCGATGCCGACGATCGGCAGCGCCGAGACCAGATTGCCCATCGGCAGCAGGCCGCGGCGGAGAAAGTCGGAGCGGTCGACGAGGATCGCGACCAGGAGGCCCGAGCCGCAGCCGACGACATAGCCGGCGAGCATGCCCTTGACCGTTTGCCAGAAATCCGCGGCCAGCGTCGGGATCGACACCAGGAAGCGCGCGGCGATCGCCGAAGGCGCGGGCAGGATGATGGTGGGAACGCCGGCGGCGCGGACGACCAGCTCCCACAGGGCGAGAAACACCAGCCCGAACAGGAAGGGCGGCACGAGGTCGGCGAGGCGCCGGTCGATCATCGCACGAACCCCATCCGGCGCTCGGCGATCCGCCCGGCGAAGCCGATCACGCCGACCAGCGCCGCCGACAGCGCCGCCGCGGCGAACAGGGCGGCCCAGATCTGCACCGTCTGGCCGTAGTAGGAGCCGGCGAGCAGACGGGCGCCGAGGCCGCCGTCCTCGCTCTTGGTGACCTCGGCGACGATCGCGCCGACCAGCGCCGCCGCCGCGCCGATCTTCATGCTGGCGAAGAAATAGGACGCGCTCGCCGGCGCGCGCAGTTTCATGAAGGTCTGGCTCGCCGACGCGGAATAGGTGCGCATCAGGTCGAGCTGCAACGGATCGGGGGCGCGAAAGCCCTTCACCATGCCGACGGTGATCGGGAAGAACGACAAATAGGCGGCGATCGCGGCCTTGGGGGCGATCCCGGTGATGTCGAACTGGTTGAGGATCACCACGATCATCGGCGCGAGCGCGATGATCGGCACGGTCTGCGAGGCGACCAGCCAGGGGGTGAGCGAGCGGTCGAGCCAGCCGACCGAGACGATCACCACTGCGAGCCCGATGCCGAGCGCGGCGCCGATGATGAAGCCGATCAGCGTCTCCTCGAGGGTGATCAGGCCGTGGTAGACGAGGCTGCGCTTCGAGGTCGGCGCGATCACGACGATCGACTTCCACATCTCCGCCGCGACCTGATGCGGCCCGGGCAGCTTCGGCCGCTCCATGTTGAGCGAAGCGACGATGAAGTCCTGCGTCGAATAGTCGGTCCGGCCGGCGTTGGCGAAGGCGTCGCGCTGCAGCGGCGTGTTCAGGAGGACGGCGGCGACGTACCAGATCGCGAGCGCGGCGAGGACGACGGTCACGATTGGGAGGACGGACTTCACCGGACGGGCCACTCATTCGTTTCGAGCCGGGTGCTTGCCGACAGCACGCGGCAGTCGTCGTCGATCGAGAGGTCGACCGAATAGATTTCGGTGCGGGCCCCGTCCACGCGCACGGTGACCCGCAACAAGTGCGGGTTGAACACCGTCGGAGGGCCGAAGATCTGCATCTGCCCGAGCGGGTTCGTGCGGTTCATCGCGACCAGCGCCGCCTTGTTGACCCGGGCGACGCATTCGGGCGCAAGTTTCGCGCCGGCCTGCCGCAAGGGGCCCGCGCCCGGCTCGGCGCAGGCGGCGAGGGTCAGGAGGGCGAGGAAGGACGGCGCGGCGCGTAATCCCCTCCCCAATTGCGGGGGAGGGTTAGGTTGGGGGGTCGCGCTGCACGCGAAGGCGGGCGGGGCCGCGCCATCGACGACGGCCGGCGCGACCCGCCCCTGCCCTCCCCCACAAGGGGGGAGGCAGTCTTGCGCCCTAGGCGTCATAGGAGTGTCCCGCGCGCAGGCCGTGGCGGACGCGATTGGCGATGGCGAGAAACTCGGGCGTCTCCCGGATCTCCAGCTGACGGTCGCGGGGAAAATCGCACGTGATCACGTCGGTGATGCGCCCGGGCCGCGGCGACATGACGACGATGTGGGTCGACAGGAACACCGCCTCGGGGATCGAGTGGGTGACGAACAGCACCGTCTTGCCGGTCACCTCCCACAGCCGCAGGAGCTGCTGGTTGAGCATGTCGCGCACGATCTCGTCGAGCGCGCCGAACGGTTCGTCCATCAACAGGATGTCGGGGTCGAAGGAGAGCGCGCGGGCGATCGAGGCGCGCTGCTGCATGCCGCCGGAAAGCTGCCAGGGGAATTTGGCGCCGAAGCCTTCGAGGTTGACCAGTTCGAGGCCCTTCCGCACCCGCTCCTCGCGCTCGGCCTTCGAGAAGCCCATGATCTCGAGCGGCAGCGCGATGTTGCGCGCCACCGTCCGCCACGGATAGAGCGCCGGCGCCTGGAACACGTAGCCGTAGCGGCGCTTGAGCCGCGCTTCCTCCGTGCTCATGCCCTCGACGCGGATGTCGCCCTCGGTCGGCGTTTCGAGATCGGCGACCGCGCGCAGGAGCGTGGTCTTGCCGCAGCCCGAAGGACCGATGAACGACACGAACTCGCCGCGCGCCACCTTGAGGTTGACGTGGGCGAGCGCGTGCACCGGTCCGTCCCGGGTGTCGAAGCGGAGCGACACGTCGCTGACCTCGATCACCGGCTCGTTCGGCGCCGATCCGCCTTCGGCGGCGGGCCTGGTCATCGACGCCGTGTCCATCGCGTTCCCGACCTCTTCAGCGCGCCACCGCGCGCGGCGCGGTGAATTCCTTGTAGCGCTTGAGCGCGCGGGCGTCGGCGGGGAACGGATCGCGCCGGACGAAGCGGCCGCGGCCGATCTCGGCCTGAACGCGGCCGTCGCGGAACACGACCTCGCCGCGCGACAGCGTGTAGCGCGGCAGGCCGGTCACCTTCATGCCCTCGAACACGTTGTAGTCGATCACCGACTGCTGGGTCTTGGCCGAGATGACCTTGTTGGCCTTCGGGTCCCAGACCGCGATGTCGGCGTCGGCGCCGGGCGCGATCAGCCCCTTCTTCGGATACATGTTGAGGATCTTCGCGCTGTTGGTCGAGGTCACCGCGACGAATTCGTTCGGCGTCAGCCGGCCGGTCTCGACCCCCGCGGTCCAGAGGACCGGCATGCGGTCTTCGAGGCCGCCGGTGCCGTTCGGGATCTTGGTGAAGTCGCCGAAGCCGAGCTCCTTCTGCTTGGTGGTGAAGGAGCAATGGTCGGTCGCGACCACCTGCAGCGAGCCGGCGCGCAGGCCGTTCCAGAGGTCGTCCTGGTTGACCTTGTCGCGGAACGGCGGCGACATGACGCGGCGCGCGGCGTGCTTCCAGTCGGGATTGTAATATTCGCTGTCGTCGAGCACGAGGTGCTGGATCAGGGGCTCGCCGTAGACGCGCTTGCCGAGCGCGCGGGCGCGGGCGATCGCCTCGTGCGCCGGGATGCAGGAGGTGTGGACGATGTAGATCGGCACGCCGGCCTGGTCGGCGAGCATGATGGCGCGGTTGGTCGCCTCGCCCTCGACGTCCGGCGGACGCGACAGCGCGTGGCCCTCCGGCCCGGTGATGCCCTTCGAGAGATAATAGCGCTGGAGCGCGGCGACGAGGTCGCCGTTCTCGGCGTGGACGAGCGGCATGGCGCCGAGTTCGCCGCAGCGCTGGAACGAGGCGAACATCTCCTCGTCATTGACCATCAGCGAGCCCTTGTAGGCCATGAAGTGCTTGAAGGTGGTGACGCCGGCGCCGACCACCTTGGCCATGTCCTCGCGCACCTGGTCGTTCCAGTAGGTGATCGCCATGTGGTAGGAATAATCGGCGACCGCGTTCTTCGACCGCTCGTTCCAGTCGGAGAGCGCCTCCATCAGCGGCTGGTTGCGGTTCGGAATGCAGAAGTCGACGACCATGGTCGTGCCGCCGGAGACGCCGGCCTTGGAGCCGCTCTCGAAATTGTCGGCCGAGTTCGAGCCCATGAAGGGCATGTCGAGATGGGTGTGCGGGTCGATGCCGCCCGGGATGATGTAGCAGTCGCCGGCGTCGAGCGTGCTGTCGCCCGAAAGGTTGTCGCCGATCTCAACGATCTTTTCGCCTTCGACCTTGACGTCGGCCTTGTAGCTGCGGTCGGCGTTGACCACCGTTCCGCCCTTGATGACGATCGACATGCTCTTGCTCCTCTTTCGTCCTTCGTGCTCTTCGCGTCCTTGGTGGCAAGATTCACCACAAAGGTCACGAAGGGCGCGAAGGGTTCAGGCGATGATCTCGGCCTTCTCCAACGCGGCGTGCATCAGCACGTTGGCGCCGGCGGTCGACCATTCCTGCTTGATATCCTCGCTCTCGTTGTGGCTGACGCCGTCGACGCAGGGGGTGAAAATCATCGCGGTCGGGGTGATCCGCGCCATGTAGCAGGCGTCGTGTCCGGCGCCCGAGACGATGTCGCGATGGCCGTAGCCGAACCGATCGGCCCCGCGCCGCACCGCCTCGACGCAACTCGTCTCGAACGCCACCGGCGCGTAATAGAAGACCTGCTTCATCTCGTAGGCGAGGCCGATCGCCTTGGCGATCTCCTCGACGCCGGCCTTCAGCGCGGCGTCCATCTCGCTCAGCGTCTCGTCGATCGGATGGCGGAAGTCGACGGTCATGAACACTTCGCCGGGGATCACGTTGCGTGAGTTGGGATAGGGATTGAGCATGCCGACGGTCGAGACCGCGAGCGGCGCCTTTGACAGGCCGATTCGGTTGACGAGCTCCACGATGCGCGCCGCGCCGAGCAGCGCGTCCTTGCGGCGCGGCATGGGCGTCGAGCCGGCGTGGCTCTCGAAGCCGGTCAAGCGAATTTCGTACCAGCGCTGGCCCTGTCCGTGGGTGACGATTCCAACGTCGTAGCCCTCGTCTTCGAGGATCGGCCCCTGCTCGATGTGCAGCTCGAAATAGGCGTGGACCGGGCGGCCGCCGACCGGCTCGTCGCCCTTGAAGCCGATGCGCACGAGTTCGTCGCCGAGCGTCTTGCCTTCCTGGTCGACCCGCGAATAGGCGAATTCCTTGGTGTAGACGCCGGCGAACACGCCCGACGACACCATCGCCGGGGCGTAGCGCGAGCCTTCCTCGTTGGTCCAGTTGGCCACTTCGATCGGATGGCGGGTCTTGATGTTGAGGTCGTTCAGCGAGCGCACCACTTCGAGCGCGCCGAGCACGCCGAGCACGCCGTCGAACTTGCCGCCGGTCGGCTGGGTGTCGAGGTGGCTGCCGAGGATCACCGGCGGGAGCGAATCGTCGGCGCCGGCGCGCCGGGCGAACATGTTGCCCATCTCGTCGACCTTGACCTCGCAGCCGGCGGCCTCGCACCAGCGGGCGAACAGTTCACGCCCCTGCTTGTCGACGTCGGTGAGGGTCAGGCGCTTGCAGCCGCCCTTGGGCGTGCCTCCGATCTTGCCCATCTCCATGAGCGAATCCCAAAGTCGGGCTCCGTTGACGCGGACATTGGACAGATCGGTCATCATGCGCTCCAGTCGATCGCGGCGAACGCTAGTATAAGTTTGACCAAATGGTCAAATGACGTAACCTTAGGCGAAACGCACAGCAAAACGGCGTCATGGACCAACTTTATCGCAGCCGTTCCGAGGCGAAAGCAACCGACTTGCCCCCCGACGCAACACCCGCCGTCCGGCGGGCGAGGCCGACTGCGCGCGCCGAAAACGAGCGCGCCCTGCTGGAGGCGGCCGAGCAGATTTTCGCCGAGCTGGGCTTCGCCGGCGCGACCACGGCGGCGATCGCGCGCAAGGCGGGCGTGCCCAAGGCGAACCTGCACTATTACTTCGCCACCAAGGAGGCGCTCTACCGCGCCGTGGTCGAGCGCGTGCTCAAGGCCTGGCTCGCCGCCGCCGCCCCGTTCGACGCCAGCGACGACCCCAGCGAAGCGCTTGCCGCCTATATCGGGGCCAAGATGGACCTCGCCCGCGCCATGCCGCTCGCCTCGCGCATCTGGTCGGCCGAGATCATGCGCGGCGCCCCGATCGTCCAGGATTTTCTCGACACCACGCTGACCGACTGGGTCGCCGCGCGCGAAAAGGCGGTCGTGCGCTGGATCTCGGCCGGCAAGCTGAAGCCGATCGACGCGCGGGTGCTGTTCTACATGATCTGGGCGACGACCCAGCAATACGCCAACGCCGCCCACGAGATGGCGACGCTCAACGGCGGCCGGCCGCTCGACGACGCCGCCTTCGAGCAGGCGAAGCGGCAAGTGATCGAAACGATCGTCGGCGGGGTGACGAATTTTTAGGCGCGCTTGCGCTCGACGAGCCGAGGGCGCTGTTTCGCCCGGCTGCCCCCGCTACTTCTTGCCGCACTTCTGGTCGAGAAGGCGCGCCGAGGCGTCGCCCTTGCCGAAACCGACATTCTCGAGCACCGAGGCCCCGACCTGCACATATCCGCCCAGCGCCCACGACCCGTCGGGAGAGTGGGTCCACGCCCGGCACGGGATCCTGTCGATGTCGGCGGGCCAATGTTCGACCTTGTAGGTGTCCGCGGCGAGCGCCGCAAACGAGGTCGCGAGAGAAGCAGCGGCGGCCAGCGTGAGCATGCGCAAGGGCGAAGATCCTTTCCGGAGGCGGGCGGCGCTCACAGGCCCTGGTCGGCGAGCGCCTTGCGGACCGAGGGGCGCGACATCATGCGCTGGTAATGCCCCTGCAGGTTGGCGGACAGGGGCAGCTTGAGCCGCGCCGCGGCCCAGAAGCTCGGGTAGAACAGCGCGGCGTCGGCGAGCGAGAAGTCGCCGACGATCCAGTCTTTGCCCTCAAGGTCCTTCTCGACCAGCGCGAAGCCTTGCGTGATGACCTCGAGGCCTCGCGCCTTGACCGCATCGTGATCCGATTCGTTGGGCGCGAATTCGGCGGGGCGGAACAGACGGCGGAAGCCGGCGGCGTGGATCGTCCCGACCACGAAGTCCATCGCCTCCATCATCCGCGCCTGCCTGTCGATGTCCGACGGGACGAGCCGCTTCTCCGGATGCGTGAGCCCAAGATAAAGCGCGATCGCCTGGAATTCGGTGAGGATCGAGCCGTCGTCGCGCTGCAGCGCCGGCACCTTTCCCTTCGGATTGACTGCGCGGTACGCGGCGGAATGTTGTTCGCGCTCGGCGAAATTGATTCGCTGAGTCTCGTAGGGCGCGCCTGTCTCCTCGAGCACGACATGGATGCCGAGCGCGCAACTGCCCGGAGCATAGAAAAGCTTCATCCTCGATGCTCCGCTCGTCGTTGAGGAGCCGCAGGCGGACTGACGACCGCCCGCGGCAGGTTCCTGCGTCAGGCGACCGGCTTGCGCTTCGCGCGCGGTTTCGCCGGCTCAGCCGGCGCGGCGGTCTCCGCCGGTTTGGCTTTCGCGCTCTTGGGAGCCGCCTTGGCCTTGGCCGCCGGCTTTTCCGCGGCCTTGGCCGGCGGCGCGTCGGTTTCGACGGCGGGAGCGAACATCGGCGCGCCCGGCGCCGCGTCCGCGGCGCCGATCTCCGCCACGTCGGCCAGAACCGATTCCGCTTCCGGGAGAGGATCCGAAACCGAGGCCTCGCTCCCCGAACGCTCCTCGTCCCCGGTCATCGCGCTCTCGGCTTCGTACTGCGTCTCCGCTGTGTGCCAGAACCGCTCCGATTGACCGTCGGGACGCCCCTCCTGCTCCCAAAGTAGATAGGCAATTTCCCGAATTCGCCGTTCTCGCTCAGACATCCGCACTCCTCGGAATTCAAGCGCCGTTCGCGCCGATTATGCGACACAGTCTGCGACAAAGGCAGACGCGGCGTCAAACCCCGCACAACGCGGACGCGCCGTTCTTATGTCTAATCCCTTGGAGTCAGCCGGCGCGGCGCAGCTTGCTGCGCTCGCCGCGCGCTTCCGTGCGAGCGCCCCAACCCAGAATCGCCACCAATTGCGAGCGCGCGCGACTGAGGCGGCTCTTGATCGTGCCGACCTCGACGCCGCAAATCGCCGCCGCCTCCTCGTACGAGACGCCCGAAGCCCCGACCAGAATCAGCACCTCGCGCTGCTCGACCGGCAGTTTCGTCAGGGCCTTGCGGAAGTCTTCGAGGTCCACGTGGCTCTCCTGGTCCCCGGGAACGACCAGGCGCTGCGCGTAGGCGCCGTCGCTGTCCTGCACCTCGCGGACGCTCTTGCGGCAATTCGAATAGTAGATGTTGCGCAGGATGGTGAAGAGCCAGGCGCGCAAGCTGGTGCCGGGCTGGAACTTGTCCCACTTGCTCCACGCGCGCAGAAGCGTCTCCTGCACCAGATCGTCGGCCATCGAGGCGGAGCCGCACAGCGACACGCCGAAGGCGCGCAAATTCGGCATTTCCGCGATCAGGTCAGTCTTGAAATCATTTGGCGGCATCGGACCCTCCCGGCCTGCCGGCCGTGTCGCGTTCCCTTCGCTCGAGCTCAGCGAGGAGTTCGAAGAACCGGTCCGGCAGGGGGGCGTCGACGAGATCGTCGTAATGCGCTCTCAACGCCCTCCCGATCGTTTCGACCACCCGGTCATCCAATTGCGCCTCATCCTGATGCTGATTGATGTTCAAATTGGATTGGCTCACCTCGGCCCCCCAGGATGTCTGTTGCACCGTCCTTCATGGTCTGCGAATCGGATGAGGCGTCGTCGGCGTCCGGGTCAGAGGACGCCGCGCCGCTGGTATCCGAGCACCGCGGAGATCAGGAACGCGATCAACGCGACGACGAACACGATCTTGGCCGCCGCGTAGGCCGTTCCGGCGACGACGCCGAAACCGAGCGCTCCCGCGATCAGCGCGATAATGAGAAAAACGATCGCCCAACCGAACATATCGCCCTCCTGGCTTTCTGATCCTCGATTGGAACGCGTGAGGGTCCGATAGGTTCCCGATCTGCTGCGCATTGTGGACAATATCGACCGCGCCGGGCTTTTTGCGAGCGCGGGTCGGCGCAAGCGGCTCCCGCGGGCGGCCCGTTCGTCAAGACACGCGATCGTGGCGACTGATCTTGTCGTTATCGTAGCGGTCGCCGCTCCGGGGCGCGAAACGGCTTCGATGGATCGCCTGCGCTGAGCCGCCGCCCACCCGCCTTTTCGCCGATGGCGCTCACGCGCGCGCCTTGCTAATATTGCGCTGCGGCGGAGGGCTTTGCGGTGCAGAAAGCCCGTCCGCCGCAAAAACAAGGCGCGGCGCGGTTCGGGGAAGCGTAGGGCTCGGCCCCGATCGAGGCAAATTTGATGCAGAAAATTCACTTCACGGCGGACACCCATTTCGGCCACATCCTCGCGCTGACCGCTCGCCTGCGACCGTTCAAATCGCTCGCCGCGATGGACGAACTGCTCGTCCAGCGCTGGAACGAGCGGGTGAAGCCGGAAGACGAAGTCTATCACCTCGGCGATGTCGGCCATGACCATCACGAACGCCTCGGCGAAATCCTGTGCCGGCTGAACGGGCGGATCCACCTGATCATGGGCAACAACGATCCGCGCGAACTGATGGAGGCGACCGGGCGATTCGCCTCGATCGCCGAGATGCGCGAGATCGCGGTCGGCGGACAGCGCATCTTCCTTTGCCATTATCCGCTGCGTGAGTGGCCCAACGCCTGGCGCGGCGCCTGGCACCTCTACGGCCACGTCCACGGCAAGTTCGACGCGCAGCCGCTCGGCCTCAGCCTCGACGTCGGGGTCGACAGCCACGACTTCGGGCCGATCGGCATGGATGTCGTCGCCACCGAAATCGGCCTGCGCCGGCCGGGCGTGATCGCAGCCTGACCCGGCCTCTTTAAAACATATTTCATCAGTGATATAAGACATCACTGACCGCATTCGAATCCGCACGGACCGCTCGCGCGACGCCTTCGGTCCGGCTTGCGACTTCGCCGCGCGTCTGAACTCGCGCGAGCGAAGACGATGGCTGAGACCCTTCCCTATTTCTCCTATGCCTTGAGCGGCCCGCTGGGCGGAACCGTCACCAGCGCGGGCGGCGCTCCGATCCATCTCTCGGGCCTGGCCAATGTCGTCGTCGGCGCCGCCGCGCCGGTGTCCGGCGGCGACGGGCTGACCACGATCCTGCTCGGCGGCGGCTTCAACACGATCAGCCTCGGCGGCGCGTTCAACACCGTCGTGCTCGGCGACGGGACCAACGTCGTCGACGTCGGCGCCGCGACCGGCGCGGTCGCCTTCGCGCCGCACACGCTGCAGGCGTCGTTCGGCGGGGCGCTCGTCGCCACGCTCGCCTCGGACCAGTGGACAGGATTCGCCCAGTCGGGGCTTCCCGGCGCGATCCGCCACCCGGGCGGCTGGAGCATCGGATCCTACAATCAGGGCGCCGGAGACATCGGCGTGTTCAACGGCGTCGGCGCCTCCGCGACCAGCGGGACCGGCGACATCGGCGCCTTCAGCGGCGACGGCAACGGCGGCGCCGGCAACGGAAACGGCAACATCGGCGCCTTCAACGGCGACTTCAACGGCGCCGGTTCGATCCCCGGCAGCGGCGAAAACAACGGCAACCGCAACGTCGGACTGCTGAACGGCGACGCCAACGGCAATCTGGTCGTGGACCCGGCGTCCGGCAACGGCAATGGCGACGCCAACGCCGGCGTCGCCAACGGCAACCGGAACGGCAACGGGATCGGCCCGACCGAGACGCCCTCGACCGGCGTCTGGCGCACGATCACCGGCGGGTTCGACACCGTGGTGGTCGGAAACGGATGGAACACCGTCGAGGCGCGGGCCGGCGCGAGCACGGTGGTCGCCGGCGACGGCGTGAACGTGATCACGGTCGGCGGCGCGTTGGACACGGTCGTGACCGGCGCCGGCGCGAGTGCGGTCCACGGCGTCGGGCTCACCGATTCGGTCGTCGCGCTCGGGCCCGGAACCAACGTGATCGTCCTCGACGCCGGTTCGGGCGACGACACGATCGTCCTCCCGGCGCTCGGCGACGACGTCATCTCCGGCTTCTCGATCGCCGGCGGCGACCGGCTCGACATCGGCTTCGTCATGTCGGGGACGGGATGGACCGGCGACCCGGCGACGCTCGACCAGTGGCTCGGGGTCGAGTTCGGCGGCGGCGCGACGGTCCTCGCGTTCACCGCCGACGGCCGGGACGTTCCGATCGCCGAGCTCATCGGCGTCGATCTGTCGTTCCCGGCGCTGATGCCAGCGTTGGTCATCGACGGCGCGCGCGTCGTCCCCGAGCCCGGCGCCGCCCTCCTGTTCGCCCTCGGCCTGGCGGCGCTGGCGTGGCGACAAGGCTCCGCGATGCTCGATGCCGCGCGCCCGGCGCCGGGGCGCCGGACGCGGCCGATCTGAAATCGGGAACTCGGGACCGTTTTTGGAAGGCAAAGGAGGCCCTTCGCCGACCAGAAGTCGCCAGCCCCGGCAGGAGAATTCGCCTATGGAAACCGGACAAAAATGTGTGGTTTCTGTTGATTGAGGCAGCCGCTTCGCCTATATTTTTCCCATGAAGCTGGCTGACCTCAATTCATTCCTGAGGCGCGCCGAGGCGATGGGCGTCTTCTTCTATACGAAGGACACGCTGCAGCGGGCGTTTCCAGGCGACGATCCGATCGCGCTCGAACGCGCCCTCAGGCGGCATGTGGATGCGGGCCAGATCGTCCACCCGGCGCGCAACGTCTACGCCAGCCTCAGAGCCGGCCTCGAACTGCCTTGCGCCTGGGCTTCGTTCGTACGGTTCTTGCGTCCCCTCGATCGTTTCTACCTCAGTCTTGAATCCCGCCTCTCCGAATTGGGCGCAATTTCGCAGGTCTCCTCGACGATCACGCTTGTCTCCAGCGGCCGGTCCAACCTGTTCGCGACGCCCTACGGACGGGTCGAAATCTGTCACCGGAACGTTTTGCCGGAGGTCAGCGAACTGGACTGGGACGATCGCCGCGAAATCTGGCTCGCTTCGCCCGAACGCGCCGTGGCGGACATGAAGGCGCTGGCGAGGGCAACGCTTGACCTTGTCGATCCCGACGAGGTCGTTGAGGCGCAGTCCGAGTTCGTCCCCTGCGACCCAATTCCATAGTGGGGTCCAACGCCATGATGACCCTCGATCTCATCGCAATCATGAAGAAGTGGATCCGCGAGTATCGTCCCGATCGCATCGGCGACGACACGTTCGCGATGAATCTCGCCGTCGAGCATGTGCAACAGGACATCCTCGGCGCCCTGATGCTGTCGCGCCTTGCTCCCTTCATCGTCTTCCAGGGCGGCACGTCTCTTCGCATGGCCTATGGCGGCGAACGCTTCTCGGAAGACCTCGACTTCGCCATCGCCGAGGCGAAGCTCGCCGACCTGCGCGAGGCCGATCCCGTCGTCCTCGTCGAGGACTTCTCGGACACGCTGCGGCGCGAGCTTCCGGGGAGATACGGGTGGGAGCCGGACAGGCTCCGCATCAAGCCCCCTGGAGACCCATCCGCCATCCACGGCAAGACCGGCGGGGTGGCCGTGAACTGCTGGCAAATTTCCGTGCCCATGAGCGTCGAGAGACGCGGTCCGAGGACGCGCCGGATCAGAATCGAGATCGCAATCGTTCCGGCCCACACCCAGGAGCTGCGCCTGCTGCGCGCGCCGACGGCGGGCGTCGCCGTGTCGCCACAGAGCGCCAGGCTTGTTCCGGTCGAGACGCTCGACGAGATCGTCGCCGACAAGGTTGTCGCCCTCGCCGCCCGCAATAGCCTGAAATTTCGTGACGCGTGGGACCTGTCGACCTATCGGGCCTCCGACCATGACGCGGCGCGCGATCTCGTCGCCCGAAAGATCGGCGACTATGGTCTCGGCGCCGTCGCCGAATTCACGGATCGGCTTGAAGCGCGCATCGCCGCAGTGGAGTCGGACGAAGCGGCTGCGGGGTTCCTCGCCGAGATGCAACGCTTCTCCACGGGCGCGCCAATCACCGAGGTCGAGGCGCGCTGGCGTCTGGCGGAATGCGCAAGACAGGCGCGATCGATCTCCGCCGACCTCCGAACCGCGCCGGCGTTCGAGATTTGACCTCAAACGACTTCAATCAGCGGTTCGCCTCGATCGAGCGCGGAAAGGATGTCCGGCAATACCTGTTCGAACCAGCCAAGCAGCGCCCGTCGCCTCACGTCGGAATGCGTATCCAAACGACCTTCGGACCGTTCGTAACCGCCGCCCCTCCGAAGCGCAAAGTCTTCGTCCTTCGTGACGATAACGGCGGACACTGCATCGGCGAAATCCCAGATCGCACGGTCGGACGCCGCTTCAAGATTGTGGTCCGCGACATGTTCCGCAACATGTCCTTGCTCAACAAGCCAATGCGCGAGCGACGGCGGAAGCTGGGCGTCGACCAGGAATCGCATTAGGCCACGCGGAGTACGGGATGATCGCTGAGCCGGGCGGCATACTCCAGGGCTGCGGTGATGTCGGCGTCTTCGAGTAGTGGAAAGTCCGCCAGAATTTCGTCACGATCGGCCCCGGAAGCCAGCAGGGCGAGCACGTCGCTCACGCGGATTCTCAAGCCGCGAATGCACGGCCGGCCGCCGCACTGCCCGGGATCGACGGTAATTCGTGTGGCCTCGTTCATGGCCAATCCTTCTAACTTGATCCCGTCCTCGCTTCGCCTGGCCTCTCCCGCGACACGGGGCCCGATCACACGTCCAGGTTCGACACGTTCAGCGCGTTGTCGTGGATGAACTCGCGCCGCGGCTCGACCACGTCGCCCATCAGCTTGACGAAGATGTCGTCGGCCTCGTCGACTTCGCGGATCTTGACCTGCAACAGCGAGCGGGCGTTGCGGTCGAGCGTGGTCTCCCAGAGCTGGTCCTTGTTCATTTCGCCGAGGCCCTTGTAGCGCTGGACCGCGACGCCCTTGCGCCCCTGCGCGTTGATCGCCTCGAGCAGCTCGGAGGGGCCGGAGATCGTCGTTTCGTCATTGCGGCGCAGGAAGGTCGCGGGCGTCGCGAAGGCCTCGGCGAGCGGGCGGGCGTGCTCGGCGAGGCGGCGCGCGTCGGCCGAGGCGATCAGCCCGGCGTCGAGGATCGCGGCCTGGCGCACGCCGCGCACCTCGCGCGTCAGCACGTAGCCGTTGGCGTCGACCCGGCCGGTCCAGCCGCGCTCGGTCTCCTCGGCGATGGCGTTCATCCGCTCGGCGAGCACGGCGACCCGCGCCTCGCCCTCCGGATCCTCGGCGTTGGCGATCGGGCGCAGCGCGCCCGCGAGCGCCGCCTGCTCGACCGCCGCCCGGTTGTAGCGCGAGTGGAGCCCGGCGAGCAGCCGGCGCATCGCGCGCGCCTCCTCGACCAGCGCGCGCAGGTCGGCGCCGGCGCGCACTTCGCCGGTGGCGAGCCTGAGCGACGCGCCGTCGAGGCCGGTGTCGATCAGATAGTCGTCGAGCGCCCGCTCGTCCTTGAGATATTGCTCGGACTGGCCGCGCTTGACTTTGAACAGCGGCGGCTGGGCGATGTACAGGAAGCCGTTGTCGATGATCGACTTCATCTGGCGGAAGAAGAAGGTCAGCAGCAGGGTGCGGATGTGGGAGCCGTCCACGTCCGCGTCGGTCATGATGATGATCTTGTGGTAGCGCAGCTTGTCGATGTTGAAGTCGTCGCGGCCGATGCCGGCGCCGAGCGCGGTGATCAGCGTGCCGACCTGCTCGGACGACAGCATCTTGTCGAAGCGCGCCCGCTCGACGTTGAGGATCTTGCCGCGCAACGGCAGCACCGCCTGGAACTCGCGGTTGCGGCCCTGCTTGGCGGTGCCGCCGGCCGAGTCGCCCTCGACGATGAAGATTTCCGACTTGGCCGGGTCGCGCTCCTGGCAGTCCGCGAGTTTCCCGGGCAGGCTCGCGACGTCGAGCGCGCCCTTGCGTCGGGTGAGTTCGCGCGCCTTGCGCGCCGCCTCGCGCGCCTGCGCCGCCTCGACCACCTTGCCGACCACCACTCGCGCCTGGGTCGGGTTCTCCTCGAACCATTGCTGCAACAGTTCGTTGACCAGCCCCTCGACCACCGGCCGCACTTCCGACGAGACCAGCTTGTCCTTGGTCTGCGACGAGAATTTCGGATCGGGACATTTGACGCTGAGCACGCAGGTCAGGCCCTCGCGGCAATCGTCGCCGGACAGGTCGACCTTCTCCTTCTTGATCAGCCCGGAGCTCTCCGCGTAGCCGACCACCTGCCGGGTCAGGGCGCTGCGCAGGCCCTGGAGGTGGGTGCCGCCGTCGCGCTGCGGGATGTTGTTGGTGAAGGGCAGCACGTTCTCGTGGTAGCTGTCGTTCCACCACAGCGCCACCTCGATGGCGATGCCGTCGCGCTCGCCCTTGATCAGGATCGGCTTCTCGATCAGCGACGACTTGGCGCGGTCGAGATAGCGCACGAAGGCCTCGAGTCCGCCCTCGTAGAACAGATCCTCGCGCCTGGTTTCGACGCCGCGCGAGTCGGTGAGCACGATGTGCACGCCGGAATTGAGGAAAGCCAGCTCGCGCAGGCGGTGCTCGATGGTGGCGTAGTCGAAGTCGACCATGGTGAAGGTTTCGCTCGACGGCCAGAAGGTCACCTCCGTGCCGCGCTTGGCCAACCCGTCGACGACCGGCCCGGGCCCGACCACCCGCAGCGGCGCGACCGCGTCGCCATGGGCGAATTCGATCTCGTGCTCGAGGCCGTCGCGCCAGACGCGCAGGAGGAGCCGGGTCGAGAGCGCGTTGACCACCGAGACGCCGACGCCGTGCAGGCCGCCGGAGACCTTGTAGGAGTTGCGGTCGAACTTTCCGCCGGCATGGAGCTGGGTCATGATGACCTCGGCCGCCGAAACGCCCTCCTCGTCGTGAATGCCGGTCGGGATGCCGCGCCCGTCGTCGGTGACGGTGCACGAGCCGTCGGGGTTGAGGGTCACGGTGACGAGCTTGGCGTGGCCGGCGAGCGCCTCGTCGATGGCGTTGTCGACCACCTCGTAGACCATGTGGTGCAGGCCCGAGCCGTCGTCGGTATCGCCGATATACATGCCCGGACGCTTGCGGACCGCGTCCAGCCCCCGGAGCACTTTGATCGAATCCGCGCCGTACGACTCGCTCGCGCTCTCCGCGCGCTGCGCAAGACCCTTGATTTCTTCGTTCAAAAGACCGGCCTTTACCTGGGGACGTGCGGCGCGCGCGACCGCGATTCGAAAACCATGGCATTCTAGCGGTTCAGACCCGCCGATGCACGTTAAAAGCGCCGTTCGGGCTCATCCCGGAAGTCGGCCGAGCCCTTATCCAACCCTATGACATTTAATAGGATTTTTCGATTTTTCCACCGCCCGCGGACGCCGCTCCGCGCGCCGCCGCCAGTTCCGCCCGGGCGGCCGTCCGCAGCAGCGAGCCGTCCGAGCCGATCGAGCACAGCTTGAGCCCGAGCGCCGCCATTCTGGCCGCGTCCGCGCCGTCGTAGCAGAACATGCCGGCGTACTTGCCGTGGGCGCGGGCGCGGGCGACCACATGGGCCGCCGCCGTCAGCACCGCCTCGCCGCGCGGGTCCCACTTCGCGCCGCGGTTCAGCGCGATCGACAGGTCCGCCGGGCCGACATAGACGCCGTCCACGCCCTCGACCGCCAGGATGTCGTCGAGCGCGTCGAGCGCCTCCCGGGTCTCGATCATCGCGATCGCGTGGCTGAAGCCGTTGGCGTCGCGAAGGTAGCCCTGCGTCTCGCGCCCGCTGAGGTCCAAGGCCGCGCGCGGCCCCCACGAGCGCTCGCCGAGCGGCGGGAATTTGGCGAAGGACACGAAGCGCGCGGCGTCGGCGCGGCTGTTGATCATCGGCGCGATGATGCCGGCGGCGCCGCCGTCGAGCAGCCGGCTCGCCAGCGCGAAATCGCCGACCGGCACGCGCGCGATCGCCGGCTTGCCGGCGAGCGCGACGGACAGGATCGCGCGCGAGGCGCCGGCGAAATCGAGCGCGCCGTGCTGCATGTCGAGAATCACGGCGTCGAAATTCTCCCGCGCCAGCGTCTCGGCCACGGCCGGCTCGTTGACGCCGACCCAGGCGGCGTATGTCGGCCCCTCGGCGTTCAGTCTTTCGGACAGCTTTCCGATCACGGCCTCAGTCATGCGCGCTCCCGTCGCAAATGGACTTCCTCCCCTCTTCCTTACGGCGAGTTCATTTGAAATTCATCCCGGCGCGGCGCATTTCTACGCCCGTCACGGCTCCGGAGCCTGCCCACCAACGCTCCGGCTCACCGAAGCCTTCCCCTGGGCTTCGATGAAAGAGAAGACGCGGCCGCCCCCCCTTCGGCCGCGTCTTCCAATTTTTCGGCCTGGACTCGTCTTCCGCCTGGACTCGTCCGTCATGAACTTTCCATGGTGTCGGGATTGAGTGCCGCCGCCGGGGCCGCCCCGATTCGAAACGGAGAATTCTCATGACATCGTTGCTTCGGGTTTCTGTCGTCGCCCTCGTCGCGTCGGCTGCGTCGCTGGCGGCGGTCGCCTCGGCCGGCGCCGACACCGCCCCCCCGAACGCGCCCAAGGCGATGCAGAGCTGGATGAGCGACCGCGAGGCGATGCTCGACGCCCGGATCGCCGGTCTCAAGGCCGGCCTCAGGCTGACCCCTGACCAGGACAAGCTGTGGGGTCCGTTCGAGGCGGCGCTGCGCGACTTCGCCAATGCGCGCATGGCGCGCATGAAGGCGATGATCGAGCGCGAGGCCAAGGACGGCGACGCCGACAAGGCCGACGACGCCTCGCCGCTCGACCGGCTCGACCGCGTCGGAACCCGTCTCTCCGAGGTCGGCGCGAGCCTGAAGAAGATCGCCGACACCGGCAAGCCGCTCTACGCCAGCCTCGACGACCAGCAGAAGCGGATGTTCGGCTTCCTGTCGCACCAGATGATGAAGATGGGGCGGCACGGCATGGGCATGGACATGATGAAGGGGGGGCGCCATCACGGGCGCGATCAGGCCGACGACGAAGACAATTCGGACGATTCGACCGATTCGAACGACGACAACTGAGCGATCGGCGGCGCCGGGCGACCCGCTTCGCGGCTCCGGCGCAGCCGGCCGAGCAAGATTGCGCGCCGCCGCGCCTCGCTCAGCCGTCTTGCTCGCGGCCGCGCGGAGCGGCAAACTTGGCCGACCACGAGCCTCATGAGGGGAGGAGACCCATGATCGCGCACGCCAAGCCGCACGCGCCGCTCGACCTCTACCAGACGACGGTCGCGAGCGACTGGATCGACTACAACGGCCACATGAACGACGCGGCCTACGCGCTGGTGTTCAGCCGCTCGGTCGACGCGTTGATGGACCGGATCGGTCTCGATTCCGCGGCGCGTAAACGCGCCGGGCAGAGCCTGTTCACCCTGCAGATGATGCTCCACTATTTCCGCGAGGCGCGCGAGGCGGAGGCGCTCGCCGTCGCCTGCCAGCTGCTCGAGCACGACGACAAGCGGATGCGGGTGTGGCTCGAACTGTTCGACGCGAAGGGCGAACGGCTCGCGGCGTCCGAGCAGGTCCTGCTCTCGGTCGCACTTGCCGACGGCGCCGCCCGCGCGGCGCCCTGGACGCACGAGACCATGGCCGCGCTCGACGCCTTGCAGAAGCTGCACGCGAGCCTCGCGCATCCGCCGGAGGCGGGAGCGGGCGTGGCGATGAAGCGGAAGTGAAGGGCGCCTAAGGCGTCTCGTCGCGTAGCCGGTTGACGATTTCCAGGGTCGCCGCCGGGGCGTCCGCCGCCCGCGAGAGCAACGGGACGCCGTTGCGGGTGGTTCCCGATTGCAGCGCCTGCAACGCCGACAACGCCCTCTCGGCCAGCGCGGCCGGAACGAACAGATGGTCGTGATGGAAGGCCGCGACGACGTTGCAGGGGATGTCTTCCGCCGCCAGCGCGGTCGCCACCGCCGCCGTCAGGCCGACGCCGTCGAGAGCGGAGTTCACTGTCAGTTCGATTCGGCGCATCGGCAGGGCGGCCGGGAAGCCGAGCTTTTCGGCGTCCGAGCCCGCGAGGATGACGGTCAGGCCCTCCCGCTCGCGGAAGACGCTGAGCGCGAGCGGCGAAGCCTCGGTCGCCAGCGCCGGATCGGACGTCGAGCAGAAGACGTATTCCGCCGGATCGAGGACCGGGTTCATGCCGGCGACCATGGCGCGGGTGTCGCGGATGGGGTGGGTCATGACAGTGTCCTTCGCGCCATGAGAGCATTGGCGGTTACGGCGCGCGCTGGAGCGTCCTTCGACAGGCTCAGGACGAGGATGGCGGATTTGTCGTCCCATCACCCCTCGCCCTGAGCCTGTCGAAGGGACCTCCAGAAGGCGCCGTAAACACCCTTGCAGCCCGCGTCCGGCAAGGTCCGCGGACACTGTAACGTCCTTCGACAGGCTTCAGCACGAGGACGGCGGATTATCGACCCACCAACCCCCTCGCCCTGAGCCTGTCGAAGGGCGCTCCAGAAGGAGCCGTAAACGCCCTTGCAGCCCGCGTCCGGCAAGGTCCGCGGACCGTGTAACGTCCTTCGACAGGCTTCAGGACGAGGATGGCGGATTGCCCCTCGCCAACCCCCTCGCCCTGAGCCTGTCGAAGGGCGCTCCAGAAGGCGCCGCAACCGCCTACGCGCCCTTCTTCCCCGCGCCCTTCGCCAGTTCGACGAGCGACTGATAATCGCCGCGCATGTTGGCTTCTTTTTTCGCCCGCGACCAGCCCTTGATCCTTCGTTCGGCGGCGATGGCGTCGACGATCCTGGGATAATGTTCGCTGAAGACCAGCCTCACGGGTCGCCGGTTGAAGGTGTAGCAGTCGGCGCAGACGCCCTTCACGTGTTCGCTTACCCGCTCCTCCACCGACCGCCGCGTGATGCCGGTGTAGTAGCTGCCATCCTTGCATTCGAGGATGTAAATAGTCGCGCCATCCATTAACCACATATGTATCGTGATACGACGCCGATGTGAAGGCGCAAGGCGATTCGGTGGTCCCTGGAGCGTCCTTCGACAAGCTCAGGACGAGGACGGCGGATTGCGCCTCGCCCAACCCCTCGCCCTGAGCTTGTCGAAGGGCGCTCCAGAAGGCGCCGAACGCGCCTCACCCCTGGGCGCGCCCGAGGCGGCTCTCAGAACTTGTACGCGAACCCGGCGCTGATGATGTTCATTGCAAGACCGGCCTTGGTCTGAAAGCGGGGAAGGACGACGAAGTCCCGGTTCTGGATCTCGAGCCGGCGGTATTCGAGCTGAACGATGCTGTTCGGGTTCCACAGAAACTGCACCCCGCCGCCGGCGGTCCAGCCGGGCGCGGTCTGGGTGTTCGAGGCGAACGGGCCGTCGATCTTGGTCTGGGCGAAGGCGACGCCGCCGGTGCCGTAGATCAGGAACCGGTCGAACGTATAGCCGACCTTCGCCCGCGCCGAGCCGACCCAGCCGATTTCGGCCTTGTTAACATTCGCCAGCCACGTGCTCGCCCCGGCCCGCATCAGCGAGTAGGAGACGTCGGCGACGGGGCCGAAGACGACGCGGCCGACCTGAAAGTTGTAGCCGGCCTGCCCGCCAAAGGTGAAACCCTGGGCGTTGCGCAGATAACGGCCGCCGAGGCCGTTGAATTGCGCCGTCTGATAGCCGATCATCGGATTGACGGTGAAGCCGCGCCAGTCCGGAACGAAGGCCGCCTTGTAATTGGGCAGGATCCAGTTGTACGGCGTCGGCAGGCTGCCGAGGCCCGCGACCGGCCCGGCATAGGGGATGTCGTCAGCGCGGGCGGCGGCGGCGAAAAGCACGACGACGGCTGCGGCGGCGACGCCCATGATTTTCCGCTTTGACATCGCTTCTTCCTTTTGCGTCCGCAGTCTCGCTGGCGAACCTGCGCCATGCCGAGGACCCAGATCGCGGTTTAACGGTCCGCGGCGTGCAGAAGCAAGTCCGGCCGTCAATCCGGCTCCAATCGCGGTCTCGGTCACGCTCGTCGCCAGGCGGCTCGGATCCCCTTGAAGGCGTCCCGGATCTTGCGTCCGATCCGCTTGGGATAGGGCGTTTCGAGACGGGCGAGCTTCGCGTGCAGCTCCGAGGCCCAGGCCGCAAGGGCGGAATTGTGGGTTTCGACGACGACGAGCCGCGCTTGCAGCGCATCGCGTTCGGATAATGTTGCGGCAGGATTCGAGAGTCCGTCTGCAGAGGCGACACGTTCGACATGCCGGCGCTCGCGCTCCGCGTCGGCGGCCTCCTGCAAGAGCGCCGCCTGCGCCTTCCCTTCCGCGGCAGCAGCCTGCCATCCGGCCGCCTGGGCCTGCCAGTCGCGCACTTCCGCGGCGAGCCGCCCGTAGTCCTGTTCGCAATGGAACGTCAGCGCCTTGAGCCTCACCAGATAGGCGGACGCGTCCGCCACGACCTCGGCCAGCGGCGCGGGACCCTCTGCGATTGCGAGCCGGTATTGCTCCTCCCATCGTTCGACGGCGGCGTCGACGCCCGCCTCCGCATGAACGAGATCGGCGACGTGCGCCGCTTCGACGGCGTCATAGCAGTCCAGTTCGGCGTCGACACGACCTGCGGTGACCGGGTGACCCAAGAGCAGCGCCAGGGCGAAATTCGCAGCCCGCTGGCGATGGAAGCTTTCGCGCGTGACGAGGCCGCCGAGACCCTGGTGGCCGGCGAGAACGACCGCGCAACCGCAGGCCATCGCCTCGAGCGCCGAGCGCCCGACGGCGAAAACGATGTCGAAGTCGGGAAGCAGGTCTTGGGGACGGTCCGTCGGGCGGCCGAAGCCGTAGCCGGCGCATTCGAGTTCGAGTCCTCGCCGAAGGCAGACCTCGCGGATGGCGACGAACGCCGGCGCGTCGGGCCGCCAACCGTTGCCGTAGACCAGGGCCCGCCGCGCCGTCGCGCTCGCGTCGCGTCGGCGGGAGAACCGCTCGAAGTCGACGAAATTGGGGATGACGGTGGTCCTTGCGGGAGCCGCCCCCGAGGTTATCAGGCGTTCGCGGGTCAATTCGCTGACCGCCACGAAGCGGCGGACGGAGGCAAGGACCAGCGGTTCCTCGAGATACGGCTCCCAGCCGTGACAAGTGTAGACCGCGGGGGTCTGGGGAAAATGCAGGCTGGCTGCGGCGGCGTCGAAAAGATGCTGTCCGTGAATGACCTCCGGCGGCTCGGTCAGCATCGCCAGATCGTCGATCACCGGAACGGCCAGGGCGCGCAAGTCGGCCGCGACATCGCCGAGGATCGTGCTGTAGGCGACGGGGCGATGACCTCGCTGACGCAGCCGGACCGCAACGTCCCGGATGTATAGTTCGCTTCCGCCCCGGTCCGCGAGACGACTGTTGGTCAGAAGAATCCGAATGCTTCCGCCCTCCCGCGGTCTGTGGAGCCGAGCCTGTGCGGATTCACCAAGATCTTGACTAAATTTAGGGTGTCGAGGGGCCCGCTGTCCCTGAGCAAGTCCCCACGCCGCAAGCGCGGCGCCTACCGCGCTCCAAAAACCCTCTCGAAAATCACGTCGACGCGTTTCAGGTGGTAGCCGAGGTCGAACAGATCTTCGAGTTCGGCGGGCGTCAGCGCCTTGGCGACGTCATTGTCGGTTTTGAGCAGGGTCAGGAAATCGCCCTCGCCGCGCCACACCGGCATGGCGTTACGCTGGACCAGCGCATAAGCGTCCTCGCGCGACACGCCCTTCTGGGTCAGCGCCAGCAGCACCCGCTGCGAGTGGATCAGCCCGCCGAGGCGATCGAGGTTCTTCTGCATGTTTGCCGGATAGATCAGCAGCTTGTCGACGACGCCGGTCAGCCGCGCGAGGGCGAAGTCGAGGGTGATGGTGGCGTCCGGGCCGATCATGCGCTCGACCGACGAGTGGGAGATGTCGCGCTCGTGCCACAGCGCGACGTTCTCCATCGCCGGCGTCACCGCCGCGCGCACCATGCGCGCCAGGCCGGTCAGGTTCTCGGTCAGCACCGGATTGCGCTTGTGCGGCATGGCGGAGGAGCCTTTCTGCCCTTCCGAGAAATACTCCTCCGCCTCGAGCACTTCGGTGCGCTGGAGGTGGCGGATTTCGGTCGCGAGCCGTTCGACCGACGAGGCGACCACGCCGAGCGCGGCGAAAAAGGCGGCGTGGCGGTCGCGCGGGATCACCTGGGTCGACACCGGCTCAGGCTTCAGCCCGAGCTTGTCGGCGACGAACTCCTCGACCCGGGGGTCGATGTTGGCGAAGGTGCCGACGGCGCCGGAGATGGCGCAGGTGGAGATCTCTTCGCGCGCCGCGACGAGGCGCGACCGCGCCCGGGAGAACTCCGCGTAGGCCAGCGCGAGCTTGACCCCGAATGTGGTCGGCTCGGCGTGGATGCCGTGCGAGCGGCCGATGGTCGGAGTCATCTTGTGCTCAAAGGCGCGGCGCTTCAGCGCGGCGAGCAACGCGTCGACGTCGGCGATCAGCAGGTCGGACGCGCGCTGAAGCTGCACGGCGAGGCAGGTGTCGAGCACGTCGGAGCTGGTCATGCCCTGATGGACGAAGCGCGAATCCTCGCCGATGAATTCGGCCAGATGGGTCAGGAAGGCGATGACGTCGTGCTTGGTGACCCGCTCGATCTCGTCGATGCGCGCGACGTCGAACCGGGCCTTGTCGCCCTTCGCCCGGATCGCCTGGGCCGATTCCTTCGGGATCACGCCCAGTTCCGCCATCGCCTCGCAGGCGAACGCCTCGATCTCGAACCAGATGCGGAAGCGCGTCTCGGGCGCCCAGACGGCGACCATTTCGGGGCGGGAATAGCGGGGGATCATGAGCTTTTCCGTCGATGGGTTTGGCGCGGTCTACAGGAGCGCCCGCGACCGGTCGAGGGGCGCCCCGATCGTCAGGTCAGGAGCCGCGCGCAGCACGCCGCGAGCCCTTGCCGCCATTCGGGCAGCTCGAGACCGTAGATCCGCCTGAGCTTTTCGGTGTCGAGGCGCGAATCAGCCGGACGCGGCGCAGGCGTCGGATAGTCCTGCGTCGCGATGCGCCGGACCGTCGTCGTCCGCCGCCCGCGCGCCGCGGCCTCGGCGAAGATCGCCTCGGCGAAATCGGCCCAGGTCGCCTCGCCGGCGTTGGTCATGTGGAAAATTCCGCGCAAGGCCGGCGAGGACTCCTCGCGCAGCCGGACGGCGACCTTCAGCAAGGCGTCGGCGAGGTCATGGGCGGAGGTCGGACGGCCGCGCTGGTCGGCGACGACCGGGACCTCGTCGCGCGTCTCGTTGAGCGCCAGCATGGTCCGGACGAAATTGGTCCCGTAGGGGCTGAACAGCCACGCGGTGCGCACGATCACGCTATTGGCGCAGCGCTCGGCGACCCGCTGCTCGCCCAGCAGCTTCGAGCGCCCGTAGGCGCTGCGCGGCGCGGGCCGATCGTCCTCGCGGTAGGGGCGGCCGAGCGCGCCGTCGAACACGTAGTCGGTGGAGAGTTGCAGCAGCGGCGCGCCGAGCCGGTCGGCGGCCTCGGCCACGTGGCCTGCGCCTTCGCCGTTGATGGCGACGGCGACGGCTTCCTCCGCCTCGGCGCGGTCGACGGCGGTGTAGGCGGCGGCGTTGATCACCACGTCCGGCTTGACCGCCTTGAGACCGGCGAACACCGCCTCGCGATCTTCGAGCAGGAACACCCGGCGGCCGAGCAGGACGATCTCGACCTCGCGCCCCGCCCGTTCGACCAGCGAGGACGCCACCTGCCCCATTGCTCCGGTGACGGCGATCCGAATCATGGAAACCAAGGCCTCCTTCAGCCCGCGGCGACGGCGCTCACGGGCGACGTCGCCGCGTGGCGTATCGCACGCGCGCGCTCGCCGCGCCATCCGTTGTCGACGCGGTCGTTGACCGCGTCCGGCGGGCTCATCGAGCGACAGCCGCGCTCATCGAGCGCGGCTACAGTCGCACCAGCGACCGCTCGGCGCGTATCGCGCCGATGCGTCGAGCCGCTATAGGTAGAAGCGTCGGGCCGGGACGAACCGCCCGGCGGGACGCGAGGAACTCATGCCGTCACGTAGCGTCGATGTCATCGTTCTCGGGGCCGGCATGGTCGGCGTGTCGGCCGCGCTGGCGCTGCAGGCGCGCGGGGCGATGGTGACGCTCGTCGACCGCCACGGCGAGGCGGCGGACGAGACCAGCTACGGCAACGCCGGCTTGATCCAGTCCGAGGCGGTGATCCCCTACACCTTTCCCCGCGACCCGGCCGAGATCGCCAACGCGGCTCTCAACCGCGATCCGCGCGCCCATGTCCGCTACGGCGCGCTGCCGGCAAACGCCCATGCGCTCTGGCGCTACTTCCGGTTCTCGACCTCCGCCGAGGTCGCCGAGACGGCGAAGGCGATGAAGCCGCTCGTGTTCGGCGCCGCGGCGGAGCATCAGAAACTCGCCGAGGCCGCCGGCGCCGGCGCCATTCTGCGGCCGACCGGCTGGCTCCAGGTCTGGCGCACCTCGGCGGGCGAGGACGACGCGCACGCCGAGGTCGAGGACCTCGCGCCCTACGGGGTGCAATCGCGCTTCCTCGACCGGGACGGGGTGATGGCGATGGAGCCGCATCTGGGCGAAGCGGCGCGCGGCGCGCTGCATTTTCCCGATCCGCTCAGCACGCCCGACCCGCAGGGGCTGGCGCGCGCCTATGCGGCCCTGTTCGTCGCGCGCGGCGGCCGGTTCGAGAAGGGCGACGCCAACACCCTCGAACCCGCCGCCTCGGGCTGGATGGTCACGACCGAAGCCGGCCGCGTCGGCGCGCGCGACGTCGTGATCGCGCTCGGGCCCTGGTCGAACGACCTCGCCCGCGCCCTGGGGCTGAAGCTGCCCTTCTTCGTCAAGCGCGGCTATCACCGGCATTACGCGCCGGTCGGCGACGGCGGCCTCGGTCGGCCGGTGCTCGACCTCGAGAAGGGCTACGTCATGGCCCCGATGACGCTGGGCCTGCGGCTCACCTCGGGCGCCGAGTTCGCGAGTGCCGACGACCCGCCCTCCCCGGCCCACATCGATCGGCTCGAACCGTTCGCGCGCGAATTGTTTCCGATCGGCGAGCGCCGGGAGGCGAAGCCCTGGCTCGGCCGCCGGCCGTGTCTGCCGGACATGCGCCCGATCGTCGGCCCGTTCCCCGGCAAGTCCGGCCTGTGGCTCGACTTCGGCCACCAGCACCTCGGCCTGACCCTCGGGCCGATCACCGGCAGGCTGCTGGCGGAAATGATGACCGGGGAGACGCCATTCGTTGATCCGGCCCCGTTTCGGGCGGAGCGGTTCGGCTGAGGGGGGTTAGCGGCTGCTCAAAGTCCGACGTCCCCAACGCGATATCGCCGGGCTCCAGAAGCACCGTCAAAGACGACAAACCTTCCACGTAGTTCACGGCATCATCAATATTAAAAACGTAATGTGAGCAAGATCACAGACAAGACCGCGGGGCGTTGCCAGATCCAACGCATTTTAACAATCGTTTCCCGCCAAGGAAATTATCAGCACTTGGGCTGGCGCCGTTTCCATCGATCGCGATGTCGAGGATGCGCTGACGAAGGGGCGCCCCGAAAACCCAAGGAGACGTCCATGATCGACGAAGCCAAACTCAACGCGTTTGTCGGCAAGATGCTGGGCGATCTCGGCGGCGCGTGCAGCGTCCCGATGGTCCGGATGGGCGAGCGGCTCGGCCTCTACGCCGCGCTCAGGGACAACGGACCGATGACCTCGGCGCAACTGTCGCAGAAAGCCGGCGTCGCCGAGCGCTATGCGCGCGAGTGGCTGTCCCACCAGGCGGCGTCCGGCTACGTCGACTACGATTCGGAGACCAAATCCTTCGCACTGTCGCCCGAGCAGGCGATGGTGTTCGCCGAGCCGGACAGCCCGGTCTACCTTCAGGCCGCCTTCGACATGGCGGTGGTGATGATGGAGAATCAGGCGCTGGTCGAGCCGGCCTTCCGCACCGGCAAGGGGATCGGCTGGGGCGATCAGGCGTCCTGTCTCTTCTGCACCACCGGCCGCTTCTTCAGGCCCGGCTACCAGGCCAACATCGTTTCGTCCTGGCTGCCGGCGCTCGACGGCGTGGTCGAGAAGCTCGAAGCCGGCGCCCGGGTCGCCGACGTCGGCTGCGGCCACGGCTTCTCGACCGTGTTCATGGCCAAGGCCTTCCCGAAGTCGACCTTCGTCGGCTACGACTTCCATCCCGGCTCGGTCGACCAGGCCCGGGTCCACGCCGAGCAGCACGGGGTCACCGACAACACCGCGTTCGAAGTGGCGCTGGCGCGCGACTATCCCGGCGACGACTACGACCTCGTCACGTTCTTCGACTGCCTGCACGACATGGGCGACCCGGCCGGGGCGGCGCGGCATGTCCGCGAGACGCTGAAGCGGGACGGCACGTGGATGATCGTCGAGCCGGCCGCTGGCGACAGACTCGAGGACAATCTCAACCCGGTCGGGCGGCTGTTCTACTCGGGCTCGACCCTGATCTGCGTGCCGACCTCGCTCGATCAGCCGGTCGGCGCGGCGCTCGGGGCGCAGGCGGGCTTTGCGAAACTGTCCGCCGCGATCCGGGAGGGCGGATTCTCCAAAGTGCGCACCGCCGCCACGACGCCGTTCAACATGGTGCTGGAAGCGCGTTGACGCGCCGGCGCTCCGGACCCTGCTTCCCCGCCGCCCCCTTCCCCGCCGTCGGCTCCTCGCCTATCTAGGATCGGACGGGCGGCTGACGGCAGCGGCCGAACGACGGGGAACAGGCATGGCGTCTCGCGACGAGGTGATGGCGGCGCTGGCGAAGGTCGCCGGACCGGACGGCCGGACGCCGCTGCCCGATTCCGGCGCGATCTCCGGCCTGACGCTGCGCGATGGCAAGGTGTTCCTCGCCATCGTCGTCGACGCCGCCCGGGCGCGGGCGATGGAGCCGATGCGCGCGGCGGCGGAAGCGGCGATCAAGGCGATTCCCGGCGTCGCCGGCGCCGTCGTCACCCTCACCGCCGAGGCGGCGCGAGCCGTCGTGGGCGGCGCGCAGCCGGCCCACGGCCACGCTCACGCCCATGACGGCCCTCCGCAAGGCGGGCAGACGCGGCGCGCCGCGCAACCGATCCCCGGCGTCAAGTCGATCATCGCGGTCGCCTCGGGCAAGGGCGGCGTCGGCAAATCGACCGTCGCCTGCAATCTCGCGGTCGGCCTCGCCCAGCTCGGGCTCAAGGTCGGCGTGCTCGACGCCGACCTGTTCGGCCCGTCGATGCCGAAGCTGTTCGGCCTCGCTGCGCGGCCTGAGGTCGCCGCCGACGGACAGAAGCTCGTCCCGCTCGAAGCCTACGGCGTCAAGGTCATGTCGATCGGCTTCCTGATCGACGAGGGCGCGCCGGTGGTGTGGCGCGGGCCGATGGTGATGTCGGCGCTGACCCAGCTTCTGCGCGAGGTCGCCTGGGGCGACATCGACGTGCTGGTGGTCGACATGCCGCCCGGCACCGGCGACACCCAGCTCACCATGGCCCAGAACGTGCCGCTCTCGGGCGCGGTGATCGTCTCGACGCCGCAGGACCTCGCGCTGATCGACGCCCGGCGCGGCATCGCCATGTTCAAGCAGGTGCACATTCCGCTGCTCGGCATCGTCGAGAACATGAGCTATTTCATTTGCCCGCATTGCGGCGGGCGCACCGACGTGTTCTCGCACGCCGGGGCGCGGCGGGAGGCCGAGACGCTCGGCGTGCCGTTCCTCGGCGAGGTGCCGCTCGACATCGCCATCCGCGCCAATTCCGACGACGGCCGCCCGGTGGTGGTCAGCCTCGCCGGCGGCGCCCACGCCAACGCGTTCCTCGAAATCGCGCGCAAGGTCGCCGCGACGCTCGCAGCCGGCGCGCCGGGGGCGAAGCCCGCTCCCAGCATCCGGTTTCAGTGACGGAGGCGCAGATGGCCTGGCCGACCGACATCGTGGTGAAAGATCAGGGCCGCACGCTCGAGCTGACGTTCGACGACGGCGCGACGGTCAGCGTGTCCGCCGAGCGGCTGAGGGTCGAGAGCCCGAGCGCCGAGGTGCAGGGCCATTCGCCGGCCGAGAAGCGGATCGTCACCGGCAAGGAGAACGTGCGCATCGTCGCCATCGACCCGGTCGGCAACTACGCCATCCGGATCGTGTTCGACGACCGCCACGACACCGGGCTCTATTCCTGGGACTATTTGAGGAAGCTCGCGACGCCGTAGCTCCCCAGCCGGGCGTGATGGCCAGCCCCGACCTCGTCCTGAGGAGCGTCGCCGCGAGGCGACGCGTCTCGAAGGACGTTCGTTGGCCGCGCCGGCTGAAAACGTCCTTCGAGACGCGCTGCTGCGCAGCGCTCCTCAGGACAAGGGGAGCAGCAAAGCGCTCCGGCCTGTGCGTTACGGAACGCCGGCCTGATCGCGGCGCGTCACCACATGTCGAGCGCGACGCGCGCTTCGTCCGACATGCGGCTCTGATCCCACGGCGGATCGAACACCATGTTGACCTTGACCCCCGCGACGCCCGGCAGGACGCCGACCGCGTTCTCGACCCACAGCGGCATTTCCCCCGCCACCGGACAGGCCGGCGCGGTCAGGGTCATCTCGATCGTGACAAACCGGCCGTCGTCGATATCGACGTTGTAGATCAGGCCGAGTTCGTAGATGTCGGCCGGAATCTCCGGATCGTAGACCGTCTTCAGCGCCGCGACGATCGATTCCGTCAGCGCCTTCAACTCCTCAGGGGCCATCTGCGAGGGGGCCTTCAACCCGCTCTCGTTTTGCGTAGCGGCGAGGGGGGCGTCGGTCATGCCGCGTGTCTCCTCACAGGAAAAGCTTCTGGGCCCGGTCGAGCGCGTCCGCGAGCGCGTCGACCTCGGCGAGCGTATTGTAAAGGGCGAACGAGGCCCGGCAGGTCGAGGTCACGCCGAACCGCTGCATCAGCGGCATGGCGCAATGGGTGCCGGCGCGCACCGCGACGCCCGAGCGGTCGATCAGGGTGGCGATGTCGTGGGCGTGCGCGCCCTGCATGGTGAACGACAGGATCGGCCCCTTGCCCGGCGCCGTGCCGATGATCTTGAGCGCGTTGATCCGCGACAGCCGCTCGTGGGCGTAGCGGCTCACCGCCTCCTCGTGCGCCCGGATGCGCGCCCGGCCGACGCCTTCCATATAGTCGAGCGCGGCGCCGAGGCCGATCGCCTGGACGATCGGCGGCGTGCCGGCCTCGAACCGGTGCGGCGGGTGGTTGTAGGTGACCATGTCGCGCGTCACCTCCTCGATCATCTCGCCGCCGCCGAGGAACGGCGGCAGGGTCTCGAGCAGTTCGCGCTTGCCGTAAAGCACGCCGACGCCGGTCGGTCCGTAGAGCTTGTGGCCGGTCACCACGTAGAAATCGGCGTCGAGATCGCGCACGTCGACGTCCATGTGGACCGCGCCCTGCGAGCCGTCGACCAGCACCTTGATCCCGCGCGCATGCGCGATCGCGATCATCTCCTTGATCGGCGGCGCGGTGCCGAGCACGTTCGACATCTGGGTGATCGCGAGGATTTTCGTGCGCGACGTCAGCGCCCGTTCGAACGAGTCGAGCGACAGCGAGCCGTCGTCTTCGACCTCGATCCACTTGAGCACGGCGCCCTTGCGCTCGCGGTGGAAATGCCACGGCACGATGTTGGAGTGGTGCTCCATCACGCTGAGCACGATCTCGTCGCCCTCGCCGATGTGCGCGAGGCCGAAACTCGCGGCGACGCAGTTGATCGCTTCCGTCGCCGAGCGGGTGAAGATGATCTCGTCGGTCGAGGCGGCGTTGAGAAAGCGCCGCACCGTCTCGCGCGCCGCCTCATAGGCCTCGGTCGCGGCGTTGGCGAGATAATGCAAGCCGCGGTGCACGTTGGCGTATTCGTGCTCGTAGGCGTGGGTCAGCCGGTCGAGCACCGCCTTCGGCTTCTGGGCGGAGGCGGCGTTGTCGAGATAGACGAGCGGCTTGCCGTAGGGGCGCTCGGCGAGGATCGGGAAATCCTTCCGCAGCGTCTCGACGTCGTAGGCCGCGAGGGGCTGGACCATCTCGTTCATAACCTCGACTCCGCGCCCCGTCCGGCGAGCCAGGACGCGAGATGCGCCCGCAGCCGCTCCGCGAGCCCCTCGTCCCCGACCCGGCCGATCGCCTCGACCCCGAAGGCTTCGAGCAGCATCGCTTCGGCGTCCGGCTTCGGAATGCCGCGCGCCTGCAGATAGAAGATCATCTCCGGGTCGATCGAGGCTACGGTCGCGCCGTGGCCGCAGACCACGTCGTCGGCGAAGATTTCGAGTTCCGGCTTGGCGTTCATCTGCGCCTGCGGCGACAGCAGCACCGCCTGCGACTTCATCGCGCCGTCGGTCTTCTGCGCGCCCGGCGCGACGATCACCTTGCCCTGGAACACGCCGGCCGCGTCGTCCGCGACGATCGCGCGGTAGAACTCGCGGCTGACCCCGCGCGGCGCGGCGTGCAGGACCTGCAGCGTCGTGTCGGCGCGGCGCGCGCCGTCGATCAGCGCAAGGCCGCCGAGCGCGATCCGCGCCTCGGCGCCGACCAGACGGGCGAAGATCTGGCGACGCGTCAGGGCGCCGCCGGAGACGAGGCCGAAGGCGTTCAGCTCGGCTTCGGCCTCCAGTTCGACGATCTGGCTCTCGAGATGCAGTTGCGCCGCGTCGCCGACCACGGCGACATGGGTGAGCTTGGCGCCCTTCGCGATCCGCAGCGTGGTCGCGGCATGGCGCTGCATCGCCGACGACGCGCCGAGGAAGGTCTCGACGACCGCGGCGCGCGCCCCGGCGGCGAGGCTGATCTCGAGCCAGCCGTAAAAGGAGACGGCGGCGTCCCCGATGGCGACATGCACGATCTCGATCCGGCCGGAATCCGCGCCGGCGGCGACCTCGAGGCTGAGGCTCGCCGGCGCCATCGCTTCGACCAGCGCCGCCATCGGGTCGTCGGCGACCAGCGCGCGGCTCTCCCGGGTCGCGACCGTCACGCCTGCGGGCGCAGCGTCGCCGAGTTCGGGAACGAACCGGCCGTTGACGGTGACCAGCCGCGGCGCGCCGGCGGCGTCATGACGGGCGAGCAGCGCCCGCGCGGCCGCGATCGTCGCAGAGTCGGGAGCGGGCGCGAGCGGGGCGGCGTCGGCGAGCGCGGCGCGCAGGTCGGTATAGTGCCAGGCTTCGACCCGACGGGTCGGCAGCCCGCGCTCGGCGAAGCGGGCGAAGGCCGCGGCGCGCTCGGGCGTCGGCGCGGCGAGCGCCTGGAACTGCCCGGCGAGCGTCGTCTCGGCCGGCGATCGGGTGGGTGCGGGAGCGGTCATCGGCGCCTCTACGTCTCGTGGGCTCGGAGATGTGTATAAGAGACAGGCCTGGACCGCGTAGTCGCGGTAGCCGTTCTTCTCGAGTTCGAGCGCAAGCTCCGGCCCGCCGGTGGCGACGATCCGCCCCTTGGCCATCACGTGCACCACGTCCGGCTTGATGTAGTCGAGAAGCCGCTGGTAGTGGGTGATGACGAGGAAGGCGCGGGTCGGGTTGCGCAGCGCATTGACGCCTTCGGAGACGATGCGGAGCGCGTCGATGTCGAGCCCCGAATCGGTCTCGTCGAGCACGCCGAAGCTCGGCTCGAGCAGCGTCATCTGCAGGATCTCGATGCGCTTCTTCTCGCCGCCGGAGAAGCCGACGTTGAGCGGGCGGCGCAGCATCTCCTGATCGACCTTGAGGCGCTGCGAGGCCTCGCGCACCCGGCGCATGAACTCGGGCGTGGTCAGGTCGGCTTCGCCGCGGGCGCGCCGCTGCGCGTTGAGCGACGCCTTGAGGAAGGTCATCGTCGCGACGCCGGGAATCTCGATCGGATACTGGAAGGCGAGGAACACGCCCTTGCGCGCGCGCTCGTCGGCCGGCAGCGCCAGCAGGTTCTCGCCGTCGAGCAGGATCTCGCCCGAGGTCACTTCGTAGTCCGGCTTGCCGGCGATGACATAGGAGAGCGTCGACTTGCCGGAGCCGTTCGGCCCCATGATGGCGGCGACCTCGCCGGAGTTCACGGTCAGGCTGAGGCCGTCGAGGATCGGCTTGCCGTGAATGGAGACGTGGAGGTTCTTGATTTCGAGCATGGGGGACGAGCCTTAGATCGGGAGAGCGGAGCGGACAGGAAGCGCGGTCACCCGACGCTCCCCTCGAGGCTGATCGCGATCAGCTTCTGCGCCTCGACCGCGAATTCCATCGGCAATTGCTGCAGAACGTCGCGGACGAATCCGTTGACGATCAGCGCCGTCGCCTCCTCGGCCGAAAGGCCTCTCTGCTGACAGTAGAAGAGCTGCTCCTCCGATACTTTTGACGTCGTCGCCTCGTGCTCGATCACCGCCGAGGCGTTCTTGGCTTCAATGTAAGGCACGGTATGCGCGCCGCATTCGGCGCCGATCAGCAGCGAATCGCAATTGGTGAAGTTGCGCGCGCCGGTGGCGAGACGATGCGCCGACACCTGCCCGCGGTAGGTGTTCTGCGACTTGCCGGCCGACACGCCCTTCGAGATGATCCGGCTCGTCGTGTTGCGGCCGAGGTGGATCATCTTGGTGCCGCTGTCGACCTGCTGGCGGCCGTTCGAGATGGCGATCGAATAGAACTCGCCGCGCGAGGCCTCGCCGCGCAGGATGCAGGAGGGATATTTCCAGGTGATCGCCGAGCCGGTCTCGACCTGGGTCCAGGAGATCTTCGAGCGCGCGCCGCGGCAGTCGCCGCGCTTGGTGACGAAATTGTAGATGCCGCCGCGCCCTTCCGCGTCGCCGGGATACCAGTTCTGGACGGTCGAATACTTGATCTCGGCGTCGTCGAGGGTGACGAGTTCGACCACCGCCGCGTGCAGCTGGTTCTCGTCCCGCTTGGGCGCCGTGCAGCCTTCGAGATAACTGACGTAGGCGCCCTTGTCGGCGATGATCAGCGTCCGCTCGAACTGCCCGGTGTTCTTCTCGTTGATGCGGAAATAGGTCGAAAGCTCCATCGGGCAACGCACGCCTGGCGGCACGTAGACGAACGAGCCGTCGGAGAACACCGCCGAATTCAGCGTGGCGTAGAAATTGTCGGTGCTCGGCACCACCGTGCCGAGATAGCGCTGGACGATGTCCGGGTGATTGCGCACCGCTTCGGAAAACGAGCAGAAGATCACGCCGGCCTTGGCGAGCTCCGCCTTGAAGGTGGTCGCGACCGAGACCGAATCGAACACCGCGTCGACGGCGACGCGCGGCTTCTCGACGCCGGCCAGGATTTCCTGCTCGACCAGCGGAATGCCGAGCTTCTCATAGACCCGCAGGAGTTCGGGATCGACCTCGTCGAGCGACTTCGGCCCGGCGGCGGTCTTGGGCGCGGCGAAATAATAGAGATCCTGAAAGTCGATCGGCGGATAATCGACGCGCGCCCACTTCGGCTCGACCATCGTCAGCCAGCGGCGATAGGCGTCGAGCCGCCAGGCGAGCAGCCACTCGGGCTCTTCCTTCTTGGCCGAGATGAACCGGACCGTGTCTTCGTTGAGCCCTTTGGGGGCCATATCGGATTCGATCGCGCTGACGAATCCGTATTTGTATGCGTCGACGTCGATCGAACGAACGCGATCGACCGTCTCCTGGACAGCCGCCATAACCGACTTCTCCTCGCCTTGGCGGTTTCAAGGACCGCCGGTGGGGGTCATGCTCCGTCCGGATGGCGTCGGGCGGAGCACCCGGAATATGGGCCTATCGAGCGCCGTTTGCAAATCAGCCTAAACGATAACAGCCGCCCTGGCGACGCGACTCCGGCCGACGCGCCGGGCGCAGGAGCGAGAACAGGCTCGCGACGCGCGCCGTACCGATTCGATCGCCGGACGAACCGGGCCGAATCTACATCGACGCCCGGATTTCCGGGTCGCCGCCGATCAGGCGGGCGAATTGTCGCATGCGCGACTGAAGCCGGTCGCTGCTGAGCGGCGCGAGATCGGCGGGAAGCCTCAGCACGATCCGGCCCTTCTCGCAGGTCATCGGGGCGCGCGGCAGAACGCCGGGCATGGCGGCCGAGATGTTGTAGGCGACCCGCATCGCGCCGCCGAGAATCCGCGCCCGGTCGAGCTGGCGCGCGCTGACCAGGGCGCGCGACTGCGGGGTGACGAAATCCTCGTTCGACAGGTGACGATAGGCGGCGGCGAGGGCGAGAAACGCGCGCGACGGATGATCGATGCCGATGAAGGCGGCGTTGGCGACGAGGTCGTAGGCCTGAGTTCCGCGATAGTCGGGATGGGCGCGCCAGGAAATATCGGACAACAGGCAGACGGCGCGGCGCAGGCGGCGATCCTGCTCGTCCTCGGCCAGATGCGACGATTGCATCAGCCGCGACGTCCATTCGTACAATTCTTCGGCGTGGCCGGGCGCACGCGCGCGCAGGCGGTTGAATTCCTGCGCCGAGACGATCAGCGGATCCTCGGCCTGCGCCTCCGGGGGAAGCTGGGAATAGAGCAGGCCTTCGCGGACGCCGAGCGCCGAAACCACGATCTCCTTCGGCGCCGCGACCCGGATGATCTCCTCCAGCACCGCGGCGCCGTAGGCGAGCAGCGGGCGGCGCTGCGCCGAGACCGCTTCGATCGCCATCAAGGCGTCGACTTCGACCCGTTCGACCAGCCGCGCGAATTCCACCGCGTCGGCGGTCGGAATGACGTAATTGTGCATCACGTTCATCGGGTACTGGCGCTGGCGCATGTGCAGCCGCGCCAACGCGCGCCAGGTGCCGCCGACCGCATAGAAAGTGCGTCCCGGCAGGCCCTGCAACATCTTCACGCCCGCGAGCGTCTCCCGGACGATCCTGGCCGCCTTCTTCGGCGACCGCTCGGAAAGGTCCATCAGCGACAGGCCGCCGAGCGGCAGCGTCAGTCCCGACCCCGCCGTTCCCTGGCGCACGTCGGTCAGTTCGAGCGAGCCGCCGCCGAGATCGCCGACCACGCCGTCCGCGCGGTGGATCGAACTGGCGACGCCGAGCGCCGCGTAGCGCGCCTCCTGCGTCCCGCTGAGCAGCGCGATCTCGCGTCCGATGGCGCGCTCGGCGAGCGCGAGAAATTGCGGCCCGTTCGCCGCGTCGCGCACCGCCGCGGTGGCGATGCCGCGCACGTCGGAAATCCCCATGGTGTCGCACAGCACCCGGAACCGCTGCAAAGCGGCGAGCGCCTTGGCGACCGCATCCTCCGGCAGGAGGCCGGTGGTGGCGACGCCGCGCCCGAGGCCGCACAAGGCCTTCTCGTTGAAGGTCGGCGTCGGCGCCCGGGAGTGCGATTCATAGGCGACGAGGCGGACCGAATTCGAGCCGATGTCCACGATCGCGACCGGCGTCCCGGGCAGACGACCCTGCGCCTTATCCTCCGACATCCGCGACCCCGCCGGAACTTGCCTCGTCGAACACGCGGGCCGTTTATCAGGCTCGCCCGCGCTGCGCCACCGGGAACGGATCGGCCATCGCCTGTCCGCGTCCGGACAGGCTCGGATTGGTCTGGAAGAACTTGTGCGCGTTGAACGGCTCCTCGCCCTCCGCGCGCGTCATGCGGATGCTCGTCCCGTCGGGCAGGATGCGGAAGCTCTGCTCGTTATCGCGCAGGTTCGCCTCCATGATCTGGTTCAGCACCTGTTCGTGCACGGTCGGGTTGAGGATCGGCACCAGCGCCTCGACCCGCCGGTCGAGATTGCGCGGCATGAGGTCGGCCGAGGAGATGAACACGCGCGCCTTGTGATTGGGCAGGCCGTGGCCGGCGCCGAAGGCGTAGATGCGGGCGTGCTCGAGAAACCGTCCGACGATCGATTTCACCCGGATATTCTCCGACAGGCCCGGCACTCCGGGCCGCAGGCAGCAGATGCCGCGCGCGACGATGTCGACCGGCACGCCCGCCCGGCCCGCGGCGTAGAGCGCGTCGATGATCTCCGGATCGACCAGGGCGTTGCACTTGATCCAGATCCGCGTCGGCTTGCCGCGCCCCGCATGCGCGATCTCGTCGGCGATGCAGGCGAGCAGCGTGGTCTTCAGCGTGATCGGCGAGATCGCCATCTGCTCGAGCCCGTCGGGCTCGGCGTAGCCGGTGATGAAGTTGAAAATCTTGGCGACGTCGCGGCCGATCGCCGGCTCCGCGGTGAAGAGCGAGATGTCGGTGTAGATCCTCGCCGTGACCGGGTGATAGTTGCCGGTTCCGAGATGGCAGTAGGTGACCAGCGCTCCGCTCTCGCGGCGCACCACCATCGACAGCTTGGCGTGGGTTTTGAGTTCGATGAAGCCGTAGACGACCTGGGCGCCGGCGCGTTCGAGGTCGCGGGCGAGGCGGATGTTGGCCTCCTCGTCGAAACGCGCCTTGAGCTCGACCAGCGCCGTCACCGACTTGCCCATTTCGGCGGCCTCGACCAGCGCGCGCACGATCGGGCTGTTGACCGAGGTGCGGTAGAGCGTCTGCTTGATCGCGACGACGTTGGGATCGCGCGCCGCCTGGTTGAGGAACTGCACGACGACGTCGAACGATTCGTAAGGGTGATGGACGACCAGGTCCTTCTGGCGGATCGCAGCGAAGCAGTCGCCGCCGTGCTCCTTCACCCGTTCGGGAAACCGGGGATTGTAGGGCGGGAACTTCAGCTCGGGCCGGTCGATGGCGACGAGCTGCGACAGGTCGTTAAGCGCCAGCATGCCCTCGATCTGCACGATGCCCGACGGCACCACGTCGACGTCGCCGGCGACGAAAGCCTGCAGCGATTCGGGCATGGTCGCCTCGATCTCGAGGCGGATGACCGAGCCGCGCCGGCGGCGCTTGAGCGCGCTCTCGAACAGACGGACCAGGTCCTCCGCCTCCTCCTCGACTTCGAGGTCGCTGTCGCGAATCACCCGGAACGCGCCTTCGCCGAGCACTTCAAAGCCGGGAAACAGCAGCCCGATGAAGGCGACCACCAGCCGGTCGAGCGTGACGTAACGCGCCGTGAGCCCGGTCGGACCGTCCGGCAGGCGCACGAAGCGCTCGACGCTGCTCGGCAGACGCACCAGCGCGTTCATCGTCCGCCCGTCTTCCGGATTGAGCAGTTCGAGCGCGAGGGTGAAGCCGAGATTGGGGATGAACGGGAACGGATGCGCCGGATCGACCGCGAGCGGCGTCAGGATCGGGAAAACGTGCTGGAGGAAATGCTCCTGCAGCCAGTCGCGCTCGCGCCGGGTGAGGTCGGCGACGTCGAGGAGAACCACCCCGGCGCCGATCAATTCCTTGCGCAGCGCCCGCCAGCGGTCCTGCTGCGAGGCGACCAGCGTGGCGACCCGCTCGCCGATCCGTTCGAGCTGTTCGGCCGGCGTCAGGCCGTCCTCGGAGATCTCGACGACGTCGGACAGCACCTGCCCGACGAGGCCGGCGACGCGGACCATGAAGAACTCGTCGAGGTTGTTGGCCGAGATCGACAGGAAGCGCAGGCGCTCGAGCAGCGGATGATTCGGGTTCGCCGCCTCTTCGAGGACGCGGCGATTGAATTCGAGCCACGACAGCTCGCGATTGATGAATCGCTCCGGGGCGGACTGGAGGGGGGAAGGCTTCGGCGGGTCCGGCGGCGCAGCGTCAATCCGAGGCTCGACAGTCCTGGTCGCAACGCCCTGCGTCACCGAAATCTCCCAATCTTCAACGAGCGATCATGAATCGTTTCGCGCGCCGCGCCAAGCCCCCGTCAGAGGCGCAACGCGCGCGCGACCGTCGCCAGCGCCTTCGGATAGATGCGGTGCTCCTCGACGAGCACCCGCGCGGCGAGGCGGTCGGCGTCGTCGTCCGGCCGCACCGCCACGCGCGCCTGCGCCACGATCGGCCCCGCGTCAAGGTCGGCGGTGACGAAATGGACGGTGCAGCCGTGTTCGGCCCGCGCCTCGGCGAGCGCCCGCTCGTGGGTGTGCAGCCCCTTGAGGTCGGGCAGCAGCGAGGGATGGATGTTGAGAATCCGGCCGCGCCAGCGCTCGACGAAATCCGCGCTCAGGATGCGCATGAAGCCGGCGAGGCAGACGATCTCGACGCCGGCCGCCTCCAGCGCCGCGGTCATCGCCGCCTCGAACGCCGGCTTGCCGGCATAGTCCCGGTAGGGAAGCGCCTGCGCCGCGACGCCCGCCGCGCGCGCCGTCGCGAGCCCCGCCGCCTCGGGCTTGTCGGACAGGACCAGCGCGACGCGAGCGGGAAAATCCGCGCCGCGCGCGGCGTCGATCAGCGCGGTCATGTTGGAGCCGCGCCCGGAGATCAGGACGCCGGCGCGCACCCGGCTGGTCATAGCGCGAGCGCCCCGTGCATGGCGACCCGCGGGCCGTCCGAGGCTTTCAGCCGTCCGATCAGCGTCGGCGCGAGCCCGGCCGCGTCGAGCGCCGCCTTGGTCTCGGTTTCATGCGCCGCGGACGCGAACACCGCCATGCCGAAGCCGCAGTTGAAGGTGCGCAGCATCTCCGCCTCCAGCACGCCGCCGGCCGCCGCGAGCCAGGAAAACACTGGCGGCGGGGCGAAGGCGGAAAGGTCGAGGTCGACCGCGAGTCCGTCCGGGAGCACGCGCGGCAGGTTGTCGGGCCAGCCGCCGCCGGTGATGTGGGCGAGCGCGAGCACGCCCTGCGTCGCCTTCAGCACGCGCAGCAGCGGCTTGACATAGAGGCGGGTCGGCGTCAGCAGCGCCTCGGCGAGCGAGCGCCCGGGCGCGAACGGCGCCGGCGCGTCCCAGGCGAGGCCGGAGCGCGCCGCGATCCGGCGCACCAGCGAATAGCCGTTGGAATGGACGCCCGAGGACGGCAGGCCGAACACGGCGTCGCCGGCCTTGAGCCCGGCGCGCGGCAACAGCGTCCCGCGCTCCGCCGCCCCGACGGCGAAGCCGGCGAGGTCGAAGTCGCCGTCCGCGTAGAGCCCGGGCATCTCGGCGGTCTCGCCGCCGATCAGGGCGCAGCCCGATTCGGCGCAGCCCTCGGCGATGCCCTTGACCACCGCTGCGGCGACGCTTTCGTCGAGCCGGCCGGAGGCGAAATAATCGAGGAACAGCAGCGGCTCGGCCCCCTGGACGACGATGTCGTTGACGCACATGGCGACGAGGTCGATCCCGATCGTGTGAAAGATCCCGCTCTCGATCGCGATCTTCACCTTGGTGCCGACGCCGTCGTTGGCGGCGACCAGGATCGGATCGGTAAAGCCGGCCGCCTTGAGATCGAACAGGCCGCCGAAGCCGCCGAGCTCGGCGTCGGCGCCCGGCCGGCGGGTCATGCGCGCGAGCGGCTTGATCCGGTCGACGAGGCGATTGCCGGCGTCGATGTCGACGCCGGCGTCGGCGTAGGTCAGGGGCTTGCGGCTGTCGGACACGTGCGGCTCCGGGAACCAGACTGGGGTGACGGCGTAGTCCGTAGGCCGGCGGGGCGCAAGCAAGACTCGGCGCGAGGCGGCGTCCCGGGGCGGTCGGGCGGCGCTTTTTCCGCGCCGCCGCCGCCCCCTTGCGCATGCGGCGGATTTCAGGCGAAATGGCCGCGGGAACGGGAGACGGCCCCGGGCTTGGCAATTGGGTTCACGAGTTTTGGGGGAGAGCTCGATGCGGATCACGGCGTCCATCATCGTATCGCTGCTGACGTTCGGCGCGGCTGAGGCCCATGAGCAATGGGCAAACGGCGCCGCGATCCCCAAATGGATCAAGGAGGCCTGCTGCACGGCGGCCGACGCGCACCATCTGCGCCCCGAGCAGGTCCACCGGGTTTCGGAGGACTGGTACGAAGTCGACGGCTACTACGGCAAGGTCGCCGCGGCGGACGCGCAGCCGAGCCAGGACGGCGAGTACTGGATTTTCTACAAGGACAACAAGAGCGGGACCACGCAGTCCGGCGTCTACTGCTTCTTCGTGCCGATGCCGTTTTGAGGCAGCCGGGGCGGATTCCCGGGCGCGGACCGCGTCGGGCGCGTTGTAGGCGCAGTCGTTGACCGCGCCGCCCGCGTTGTAGGCGCGGTCGACGACCGCGCCGCCGCGCTCAGCGAGCGCGGCTACCGCCGCCGACAGGCCCGAAGGACAGCCGCGGCGGGTTGACCGCGCCCGCGCGTTGTAGGCGCGGTCGACGACCGCGCCGCCGCGCTCAGCGAGCGCGGCTACAGGGCGCCCCGAAAAACGCCGCCGACAGGCCCGAAGGACAGCCGCGAGGGGTTGACCGCGCCGGGCGCTGCTGTAGGCGCGGTCGTTGACCGCGCCCCGCCGCGCTCAGCGAGCGCGGCTACAGGGCGTCACGCCCCGAACAACGCCGCCGAGAGGCCCGAAGGACAGCCGCGGCGGGTCGACCGCGCCGGGCGCTGCTGTAGGCGCGGTCGACGACCGCGCCGCCGCGCTCAGCGAGCGCGGCTACAGGGCG
>CAMFKX010000010.1 GCA_945957375.1 uncultured Roseiarcus sp. | reverse complement strand
GTCTTCGGCACAGGGCGATCTCGGTGTGTATCGTCGACAGCCTGGGCCGGATGCTTCTTCAGCGCCGCGCGTTCGGGAAGTATCATTCCGGCGGACTCTGGACCAACGCCTGCTGCACGCATCCCCGGCCGGGAGAGCCCCCGAATCACACCGCCTCCCGCCGTCTGCGGGAGGAGCTTGGCGTCGTCTGCCCGCTGAAGCCGATTGCGCGCATCCACTATCGCGCGCCGGTGGGCGGCGGCCTGATCGAGGACGAGATCGTTCATCTGTTCATCGGAGACTACAGCGGAGCGGTAACGCCGGACAGCGAGGAAGTCGCTGAGGTCGCGTGGCGTCAATACGAGGAGTTGTCCGCCGACGTCGCCTCGAGACCGGAGAGTTACACATACTGGTTTCGACATTACATGACTATCTTTGGTCAAAGGCTGTTTACCGACACAATGACGGCGGCTTGAGCCCCGGGGCGTCTGGACCCCGGGCGACGGTTGGGATAGCGCTGAAGGGCGAACCCCCGCGGCACGGGATCGCGAGCATGAATTGGGTGCGCGCCGAGAATTGAGAAGGGCCTGGCGGTCTGTCCCGGCAGCCGTGGTCCGCTTGGGTGTCGGATGAGCGAGCACGCGCTATTTCCCCCGGACATCACCCTCGCGGTGGACGGAGAAGGCGTGATTCGAACCGCCGTGCTCGCAATGCCGCTCGCCGACGAATCGCTCGATGATTGGCGGGGTTTGCGCTGGACGGACACCGTCTCCCCGGACGCGGCCGAACGGGTCGCGAGAGCGGTGGAGTCGGCGAGGCGCGAAGGCGAATCGTCGTGCTTCACCGTCAATCAGCGATTACCCAGCGGCCGTGAACTGACTCTCGAATACACGACCGTCAAGCTCGGCGAGAGCGCCGGCTTCGTCGTGATCGGGAGGAGCTTGCAAGCCGTTGCAGACCTCAGGTCCCGGCTGGCGCTGGTCCAGAAGGAGCGAGAGCAGGATTACTGGAAGCTTCGCGAAATCGAGACCCGGTATCGGGCGCTGCTCGACGCCTCGAGCGAGGCGGTCGCGCTCGTGCGCGTCGGGAATATGCGGATCGTCGAGGCCAATGCGGCGGCGACGAAGGCTCTCGGTTTCGTTCCCGGCGCCGAGTTTCTTCCGGATCTGACCAACCGGGACCGCAAAGCCCTCGACGCCTTGCTCGAGACGGCCCGGATGAAGGGGCGAGCCCCCGGCATCGTCCTTCATCTTTCGGACAGCGGCGCGTGGAGCTTGCGCGCCTCGACGCTGACGAGCGAGGCCGGCGCCTTCTATCTCTTCCAGATGGCGCTGCTTGCCGAAGCCAAGACGACAGGCCGGCCGCTGGAAGGCGACCGCGCGTCGCCGTCGGTGGAGGCGATCGTGCAACGTCTGCCCGACGGTTTCGCGATTCTCGACGGCGACGGCGTCGTCAGACTGGCCAATCCCACTTTCCTCGACCTCGTTCAGGCCGGGGTGGAAAGCGCGGTGATCGGGAGGAACGCCAATTCGTGGTTCACGCAGCCGGGAACCGGCTTGCGCGTGATCCTCAATCTGGTGGAGCGCCACGGCGCCGTGCGCGCGTTGCGGACGATGCTCGAGGGCGAACTCGGCATGAGCACCGAGGTTGAAGTCTCCGCGGTCGGCGACGACGACGATCACCCCCGAAATTTCGCGCTCCTCGTCCGCGACGTCGGATCACGCGTCAAGCCCCCCGACGAGGCCTCCGCCCTGGCCATCGGCAGCGCATCCGGAACGACGCTCGAAAAGGCCGTCCGCGCATCCGTGGAGGCGGTCGAACGTCAGCACCTGATCGAAGCCCTTGCCCAGTCCCGCGGAAAACGAATGGCTGCCGCCAAGTCGCTCGGCATCAGTCGTCAGAGCTTGCATGCGAAGCTGAAAAAATACAGGCTGGCGCAATAGCCGCGGACCTCCGCCTCCGCCGGAGATGTGGATCTTGACGGTCGCACCGAATCTTTCGCCGGCTTTTGGCGCCGCCAGCCTCTCGAATTGCGAGCGGGAGCAGATCCATCTCGCGGGATCGATCCAGCCCTATGGCGCGCTCCTCGTCGTCCGGGAGCCGGACCATGTCGTCATTCAGGAAAGCGAGAACGCCGCGAGCTTTCTCGGCTTTCGCCGTCGGCTGCGCGGACTTTCGCTGCCCGCGCTCGGAGGCTCGCTCGCCGATCGGCTGAGCGACGGCGTGACGGTCGCGGTCGGCGGCATTCCGGTTGCGCTCACCTGCACGGTCGGAGCGACGGAGCTACCCTGCACGGCGCTGGTCCATCGCGCGGCCGATGGCGAGCTTGTCGTCGAGATCGAACACGCGGGCCCGATGTCGGACGTGTCCGTCGATCTCGAACGGTTCGTTCCGGAAATCATGGCGGCGGCGAGTCTCCAGTCGCTTTGCGACGAAGCGGCCCGCATCTTCGGCGCCCTCACCGGTTACGATCGCGTCATGGTCTATCGCTTCGACGAAGAAGGCCATGGCGAGGTCTACGCCGAGACCCGGAAACCCGATCTCGAGGCGTTTCTCGGCAACCGCTACCCGGCCTCCGACATTCCGCAGATCGCGCGCCGGCTCTATGAGCGCAACCGGGTGCGGTTGCTGGCGGACGTGAATTGCCTGGGCACCCCGCTCGTCCCGCGCTTGTCGCCGCTCTCGGGGCGAGATCTCGACATGTCGCTGTGCTTCCTGCGCAGCGTCTCGCCAATTCACATCCAATACCTCAAGAACATGGGGGTGAATGCGACTTTGGTCGTTTCACTGATGGTCAGCGGGAAATTGTGGGGCCTCGTCTCCTGCCACCACTATTCCCCGCGATCCCTGAACTTCGAAATGCGTTCCGTCTGCGAGCTCTTGGCCGAGGTGCTTGCGACCCGGATCGCGGCGCTCGAGAGCTTCGCCCGAGGCCAGGGCGAGATGGCGGCGCGCCGTCTCGAACAGCGGATGACCGAATGGATCAACCGCGTCGGCGACTGGAGAGGCGCCCTCTTCGACCGCAGCCGCCCGTTGTTGCTCCCCCTCGGGGCGACCGGAGCGGCGCTTCTGTTCGAGGGCGAGATCCAGACGACGGGCGATGTGCCGTCTACCGACGACATTCGCGAGATCGCGCTCTGGCTACGGCCGAGGATCAAGGACGGGTGCTTCGCCACCTCGAATCTCGGCGCTTTGGCGCCGGCGTTCGCCTCGCTCGCCGGCATCGCCAGCGGCGTGCTCGCGGTCTCCATCCTCAACCAGAGCGATGAGATCCTGATCTGGTTCCGCAACGAGCGCGTGCGGACGGTGACCTGGGGCGGCGATCCGTCCAAGGCTGTGTCGGACTCCGACGATCCGTCCGAACTCTCGCCGCGCCGGTCTTTCGCGCAGTGGCACCAGATCGTGAAGGGCACGTCCGATCCCTGGACGGAGAGCGACCTCAGGGCGGCGCGCCTGATGCGCACGAGCATCGGCGACGTCGTGGTTCAGTTTCGCGCGGTGCGGATATTGATCGCCCAGGATCAACTCGATCAGGTGTCGCGTCAGGTCCGCGGTTCGGACCAACAGGTTCTGATCGCCGACGCTCGCGGCCAGTTCGTCCAGAGCGGCGCGGGTTTCATGGAGTGGCTGGGCGTCGACGCCGATGCGCTGCCCTCGGTTGAGGAACTGGCGCGCTTTTTCGACGAGCCAGGGCATGCGAAAGCGCGGCTGAGGGCGCTGATCGTCGAAAATCAACCGTGGCGAGGCGAAGCCACGGTCGTTACGGCTCGCGGCGAGTCTATTCCCGTCTATGTGCGGGCGGACCCGGTCCTGGTCGCGACGGACCGGGTGTTGGGGTTTGTCCTGCTGTTCGCCGACCTCACCGACCGCCTCCCGCGCGCCGGGGATCATGGCCGGAACGGATGAGCTGGCCGAGAACCTCGACCGTTCGCGACACCGAGACGCTGACTGCGTCGAGCTGCGCGGGAACCTCGGATATCTCTGTGCCTTCGGCGATCTCGAGCGCCGCGAGCTGCGCATTTTCGACCACGTTGGACATCAGGCGCTGGGCGACCACGTCTCGGCTGACGGCGATCGACAGGAATTGCCTTTGGCTGCGGACGATCTTTTCCTGAAACTGGCGCCGGGCGGCATGGGCCGCCTTGCGCGCCAGGCGGTTGTCGATCGCATGGCCGTTGAGAGTGCTCACTGACGAAGCCGATGACGGCGTTGCGATTTCTCGACGCCGCGGCGCTCGATGGCGAGGCGTTCTCACGCCGTCGATGGCCGCCTCCGTGACGCTCGCCATCTTTGAGGCGTGCGCGCTTTGGAGGGACGGCCGGGCTGCCGGAGCAGGCGGATGAAACGGGCCTACGCCATCGCCGCCTGACGCACGAGGAGATGCGAGGCGACCACCACGGACGTGGCTGCGTCCAAACCGACCGCGTCCGCTCCGATCTGCATGGCGAGTTCCGGGTTCTCGACGATGGCGGATCCGCCGACCATGATCCCGACCCTCCGATTGAGCGAAGCGCCGCGGACGGCCGACACGGTCCTGGCTGCAAGTTCGGCTCGTGCAGCGCCGCCGACGGAGACGCCGACGACGCCGATCCATTCCGAAGCGACCGTGTTGGCGTTGGCTTCGGCCGGCAGATGCTCCTCCACCGTTACGTCCCACCCGGTCGCCTCGAGCGCTTTTGCGACCATGCGGACCCCGAGCACGTGGGGCTCGCCAGGCAGGGCGATCAGCAGGGCCCTGCGTTTGACGTCCGCAGCCGATAGCGGGTCAGGCGCCGTCAGGCGGTCCATGAACGCCTGGAGCCGACCGACTCCGATCGTCACTTCAAAGAAGTCGCAAACATCCTGCTTCCACAGCTCGCCGAGGAACTGGGCCGCGGGGGCGATGAAATAGGCGAGCAGGGTGGCGTACGAGTGCTCCTGGGCGCAGACCTTCTCGAAGTGGGCGACGGTTGCGGCCTCGTCCGTTCCGATCACCAGCATCGCCAGACGCTCGATCTCTTCGAGCGTGGGCCTGGATTTCGGCGGCAGGACTGCGACGCGATCCTGATGGAACAGGGCGAGCTTGGGCCCGATCTCCGCCCTGACAATCCGCTCGAGCGACGGCGTCGACTCATCCTTCCGCGGCGAACCGCGGTTTCTGCGGAGCGCGGCGTGTCCTACGGGACCCACGCACACGTCTCCGATCTCTGAATATAGGCCGCCCTCACTCGCCATCGCAACTTCCCCCGAAACATCGAGGCTAATGTGTCGCTTTTCAGGCAATTGAACGCGATCTGAGGCGTCTTGTAAAGCGCAATTGACGTTCCAAAAGTCGAATGTCAACCGAGCTTGACACTTAATCAATCTTCATACAGCGACTCTCGGCCGCCCCGCCGACAGCCGCGGAAGCACCTCGATGGCCCGCGCCACAATCGCTTCCGCATTCAGCCGCGCAAGGGCGTACTGCAATTCCGGCTTGTCCGGTTCGAAGAACCGGTCGGGAAGCGCCAGGGTGCGAACGCGAAGTCCGCGGTCCAAGGCGCCGGTCTCGGCGAGATGCGCGAGGACCTGCGAACCGAACCCTCCGGTCGACCCTTCCTCGACCGTCAAGAGAATCTCGTGCTCCTTCGCCAAACGGTCGACGAGCGCCGTGTCGAGCGGCTTGGCGAAGCGCGCGTCGGCGACCGTCGTCGAAAGCCCTCGGCAAGCGAGGTCGTCCGCCGCCTTCAGGCATTCGGACAGCCGCGTTCCGAAGGAGAGGAGCGCGACTTGAGACCCTTCCCGCAGGATCCGTCCACGGCCGATTTCCAGCGGAATCCCGAACTCTGGAAGCGCCACGCCCACGCCGTCGCCGCGCGGGTATCGCAACGCGATCGGACCTTCGTCGTAGGCGGCCGCGGTGGCGACCATATGAACCAGATCGGCCTCGTCGGCGGCCGCCATGAGCACCATGTTGGGCACGCAGCCGAGAAAGGCGACGTCGTAGGCGCCGGCGTGCGTCGGCCCGTCGGCTCCGACGAGCCCGGCCCGATCGATGGCCAAGCGAACAGGGAGCCTTTGCAGCGCGACGTCGTGCACGATCTGATCGTAGGCGCGCTGGAGGAAGGTCGAGTAGATCGCACAGAACGGCTTGTATCCCTCCGCAGCGAGGCCGGCGGCGAACGTCACCGCGTGCTGCTCGGCGATCCCGACGTCGAAGAAGCGGGCGGGAAACTCGCTGCCGAAGGCATCGACGCCGGTTCCCGCCGGCATGGCGGCGGTGACCGCGACGATCTTCGGGTCCTTGCGGGCCTCGCGGACGAGGCTCTCGCCGAAGACCTTGGTGTAGGACGGAGCGGTCGCCTTGGGCTTGAACTGGGTCCCGCTCACGACATCGAAAGCGTTGACGCCGTGCAGCTTGTCCGGCGCCGCCTCGGCCGGGCCGTAGCCCTTTCCCTTGCGCGTGACGACATGGACCAGGATCGGCCCGAGTTCGGATGCCTTCACGTTTTCCAGAACCGGCAGCAGGTGGTTGAGATTGTGACCGTCGATCGGACCCACGTAGTAGAAACCGAGCTGCTCGAACAACGTGCCGCCGGTGAGGAATCCTCGCGTCAGCTCTTCTGCGCGCCGGGCGTGTTCAAAAATCCTCCTAGGCATCTTCCGCGCGATCTGCTTGCCGCTTTCCCGCAGGCCCCGGTAGGTCCTGCCGGAGAGCAGACGCGAGAGATAGGCGGAAAGCGCGCCGACCGGCGGCGCGATGGACATGTCGTTGTCGTTGAGGACCACGATCAGCCGCGAGTCCATCGCCCCGGCGTTGTTCATCGCCTCGTACGCCATCCCGGCGGACATGGCGCCGTCGCCGATCACCGCGACGACGTTGTGCCTCTCTCCGGACAGATCTCGCGCAACCGCCATTCCCAGGGCCGCGGAAACCGACGTCGACGAGTGCCCCGCCCCGAACGGGTCGTATTCGCTCTCGTCTCGCTTGGTGAATCCCGAGAGGCCGCCTCCCTGACGAAGCGTGCGGATGCGGTCGCGGCGGCCCGTCAGGATCTTGTGCGGATAGACCTGATGGCCGACATCCCAAATCAGGCGGTCGGCGGGCGTGTCGAACACGTAGTGCAGCGCGACGGTCAATTCGACCACCCCGAGCCCGGCGCCGAGGTGCCCGCCGGTGATCGACACGGCGCTGATCGTCTCCTGTCGCAACTCGTCTGCGAGGGTCTGCAGGTCGGATCTGTCCAGGCGGCGGAGATCCTCGGGAATGGCGATCTTGTCGAGTAGCGGAGTGCGGCTGTCAGACACGGGAGTTCACCGAAGCAAGCGCGGAAGAGGATGATTGCGCGTTAGGGAGAGGGTCGTCGGCGCGCGGCGAAGCGCGCCAGCGGGTTGCGAGGTCGGCGAGATGGGCCACGAGCGCGGCGAGAAGGCAGGCCCCGACGACGGCGAACGACGCATTGGTTATCGCCGCGCGCATGGCGAGCAGCAGTCCGGCGCCCGCCAGACTGTTGGCGATCGACGATGCGCAGGCCGGACCCCGGTGAAGGGTCAATCGCAGCGTGATCAGAAGCAGCGCCTCCAGGGCGAGCAGCGCGAGGATCGCGTCGATCAGTCGTCCGCTATCAAGATAGGCGGCCACTGCGGCTCGACTTTCCCGCCGCCGGGGCGACGCCAAACGAACGAGTGACGAACGGCTGGTTCAGAACCACGACGCGCCAGTTCAGCCAACCGGCGAAAGTGACCCACACGAGATAGGGAAGGATCAGCCAACCCGCGAGCGGAATGATCCGGAACAGGAGGATCACCAGGGCGAGGATCGACAGCCAGAACGGCGCAATCTCGTAAAGCGCCCAGTCGGGTCGATGCAATTTGAAGAAGAGCGGGCTCCACAGCACGTTCAGGACGAAATTGATCGCGAACAGGATCACCATCAACGTCTGTTGCCCGGGGTCGGCGTGGCTCCACGCGACCGCGCCGCTGGCCGCGATCAGCAGGAAGATGGTCGTCCAGGCCGGACCGAACAGCCAGTTCGGCGGCCTCAGGCGCGGAAAGTTAAGCCCCTCGTACCACGGCCCGATTTCCGTCATGAGCCCGCCCACGACCGCGCAAACCGTCACCGACACGAGAGCGACGACGATTTCCGGCCAGTGCTCGACGATGAGGCCGATCATGGCGGTACGATCCTGAGAAGATGGGCGAGATCCTTGAAGAAGATCTTCACATGCGCCAGCGGATCGCGGCGCGGCAAGGCCTTGTTCATGTAAGCCTCCCACGTCAGTCGCTGCACGTCCTTGTCCCGGCACATGCTCACGAAGCGCTCACGCCGCTTGTCGTTGACATACCAGACGCGCTGCATGATCCCCAAAATCCAGAACACGCGTCCGTGTTCCTTCATGAAGCGCTTGCGCGCCAGCTTCAGCGCGCGCGCGTCGCCCAGAACGATCGCCTGCTCGGCCGCCTCGGCGGCGAGACGCCCGCCCAGCATGGCGTAGTAGATGCCCTCGCCGGACGCCGGCGCGACGACGCCCGCCGCATCGCCCGCGAGCACGACGTCGCGCCCGTTGTCCCAGCGGGGGAGGGGCTTGAGCGGGATCGGGGCGCCCTCGCGACGAATCGTGGCGACGTCTTCGAGGCCCGTCTCGGCGCGCAGCGTCTGCACCGACGTCTTGAGCGAGAAGCCCTTGTGCGCGCTTCCGGAACCGACGCTCATCGTGTCGCCGTGCGGAAAGATCCAGGCGTAAAAGTCGGGCGAGAGCGCGCCTCGATAATAAATCTCGCAGCGTCCGTCCGGGGCGCCGGTCGCGGCGTCCACCGGCGCCTCGACGATCTCGTGATAGGCGAACACGAATTTCCCGCGTTTCGACTCTCGGACTTCCTGACGCGCGACGGTCGAGTTTGCCCCGTCTGCGCCAATGACGAAGCGTCCCTTGAGCGCGCCGGCCTCGCCGCCCGGCTCCTTCGCCGCGTAATGCACGACCGGCAGACCGTCGCTCCCCCGGGTAAGGGTCTCGAAGCGGCCGGTGAACCGTCGCGCGCCCGATTGGGCGGCCCGATCGCGCAGCCATTCGTCGAACTCTTCCCGGTCGACCATGCCGACATAGCCCCCGTTGATCGGCATGTCGACGCTGACGCCCTTGGGCGACACCATCGTCGCAAGGCTGACGCGCGCCTTGAGCAGGCTCGCGGGAATGTCGAAGTCGCGGATCAGGCGCGGCGGAATCGCGCCGCCGCAGGGTTTGATTCGCCCCGCCCGGTCGAGGAGCGCGACCTTGAGGCCGCGGCCGGCCAGATCGTGGGCGGCGGTCGCTCCGGCCGGGCCGCCCCCGACCACAACCACGTCGAAGATTTCATCCTGGGCCATGGCGTCAGGCGTCTCCTACGATTGCGCCGAAAGCGCGGGCTGAGCCGACGGGCTGTCGTTCGCCGGGCGCGGCGCGCCCGAGCGGGCCAGCGCCGTGGCGAACAGGAACAGCCCCGCCTCGAGGCCGAACACCAGCGCATAGGCGATCAGCGGCGTCGAGCCGAGGCTCCTCACCACGTCGACGAGAACCGTGGCCGCCACGCCGCCCGTCCCGTAGGCGATGGCTTGCGCGGCGCCCCAAAGCCCCATTCGGGTCCCTTCGCGCGAGGCGGTTCCTGCGCCGGCGAGGCCCATCATCGACCCGATCGCCGCGACCGCGTAGATCCCGTTCGACACGCCCAGCGCGAAAACCGCGACGCGGAACGCGTCGGGGCCGAACCCCATGAGCCCGACCGCTGCGATGGCCGCGAGCGACGCCGCAGACGCGGCGCAGCCGGCGATCGTCCACTCCCGCAGCGAACTGGCGATCCGTCCGCCGATCGCGGATGTGGCGATCGCGACGCCGAGCATCCCGATGAGCACGCCGCCATGCTGCAATCCCGCGAGCTTGGTGGTCGACCCGGGAGTCATCCCGAAGACGAGGCCGGCGAACGGCTCGATCAGCAATTCCTGCGAGCCGTAGGCGAGCATCGAAACGAAGATGAAGGTGGTGAATCGGCGCGCCTCGGGTTCCCGCCAGACCTCGGCGAGCGCCCGCCGGAACGATGCCGGCGAGCGATGCGCGGCTTCACCACCGCCGCTTCTCGCGGGCGCCCCGCCTTCGACGCCCCAGATCGCGAGCACGGAAAGCAGGAAGGCCGCTCCGGCCACGGTCGAGGTCACCTCGATCAGGCGAGCGTTGGAGAACGGATCGAGGAAGCGCCCGGCGAGCGGCGCCGACACGGCGAAACCGAGGATCATCATCATCCAGACGACGCAGGCCGCCGCGGCGCGACGACGCGGCGCAACTTGCGAGGCGAGCAACGCCAGGACGGAGGTGCCGGCCGCACCCGCGCCCATGCCGACGAGCAGGAACGCGACCGCGGCGACCAGGAGCCCGAGCGGCAGGGAGTTCGCGGCGAGCGCCGTGCCGACGGCGGCGCCGATCGCGCCGATCGCGAGCGTCGCCATGCCGCCGATGATCCAGGGCGTGCGCCGCCCTCCTGCGTCGGAGCCGTAGCCCCAGGCCGGCCGGAAGATCTGGACCGCGTAGTGCAAGGCGAGAAGCAGCCCCGGCACGAGCGCGGGCAGGGCGAGCTCGACGACCATCACCCGGTTGATGGTCGAGGTCATCAACACCACGATCGCGCCGAGCGCGGTCTGGGCGAGCCCGAGTCGGACGACGCCCAACCAGCCAAGTCCGCCCTGAGGGATCATGGCCACGCTCCGACGGTTCGCAGCATCGCGTCGTCAGCCAGCGCCTGGGCTCGCCGGTCCTTCAGGGATTTCGGCGCCCCTGCGGTGCACGCACCCATGAGCGCCGAGCATGTGATGGGCTCGAGCAGTTCCAGTACAGGTGTCGGCTGGGGGCTCCGCATGAGGCGAAGGTAAGCGCGCTTGAAGCTGAATGTCAAGTTAGATTGACATTCAAAGGCCCGGTTTGGTGTCAAGTCGGAGTGACGCCGTTCAGCGATCCGTATCGCCGTCGTCGCTGTCCCCGTCGCCGGAGCCCAGGCCGTAGCGGCGAAGCTTGACGTAAAACGCCTGACGGCTGAGGCCGAGCATTTCCGCCGCCGAGGCGCGGTTCTCGCGGGTCAACTCCAGCGCCGCCTCTATGCAAAGCCGTTCGATCAGGTCGGTCGTCTCCCGCACCAGATTCTTCATCGGCACGCGGCCGACGAGTTCGGTGAACTGTTCGACGGTTCGCGGCAGCTCCCGTCCGCCGAGTCTTTCCCGTCCGCCCCGCCATCCGGTCGCGCGGATCGTGAGCCCGTAAACCGGGGCCGTCTCGCCCAGCGCCGAAGCCGCCGCAATCTCCACGTCTTCGGTGGTCCCGAGTTCCCCCCGCGCCACCGTGGAGAAGAACCGGACGCTCGCGTGGGCGCGGAGATTGGCGAAAAGCACGTCGAGATCGACGCCCGGACGGCCGATCCACTTGTCGAGCGGTTCGCCGCGCACCTGCATCACCGTCGTCGCCTGTACGAGATCCAGGAAGGCGGCGTTCGCCGTCATGATCCGTCGATCGGCGCCGACGACGATGAAGGCCTCCGGGATCGCCTCCACGAGGCGCAGGATATTCGCCTCCTCGATGGAGCTCTCCAGGGAGCCGGCGCTCAATCGCGAAAGCAAGACGACGAGCTGGGGGCCGCCTTCCTGACGATAGGATGAGCCGGTCAGCAAGATGTCGGCGTTGTCGATGGCGAGCTGGGCATGAACCCTGTCGACACGGGGCGCGATCCGGGTCGCCGCCAGGAAGGAGCGCATCGTCGGGCGGCTCGCTTCGGCGAACAGATCTTCGAAATCGCGGCCAATCAGCTTCTTCGGCTCCGCGCCGAGCAAGAGGGCGGCGGCCGGGTTGGCTTCGGTGATCCGCGCCGTGCTGGAATCGAGGATCAGGACGGCTTCCGAGGCGAGCTGAAACAGCAACCGGTAGCGTTTCTCGGCGTTGCGGATCCGCGTGTATTCCCGCTCCATGTCCTGCTGCGATTCGACCACCCGCTGCTGCAGGGCGGCCATCGGCCTGAGATCGCGTCCAATCACGAGGATTCGACCGTCCTGGCCGTATCGGACCGCTCGATAACGGACGGGGACGTCCGGGCCGTCGCCGATCGGATGGTTCACCTGGCGCCAGCGCGGAGACACTCGATGAGCCGCGTCGCGAAGGAGCTCGTCGACCTTCGGCCGGGTCTCCTCGGTGACTGTTTCGATCAGGCGCTTGCCGATCCACGTCGGCCCGGCGCGATTGGCGAGGTCCGCGTCCGCGAAGGCGGCGTCGACAATGACGCCGTCGCCGTCAACGACGAAGGATATGTCGGCGGCCGAGGCCAGCAGGTTGCCCATGTCGTCGGGATCGAGCCCCCGCAACAGTTCGCGGGGGTTCGCAAATCGCGCCGGGGACGCTGAATTTGCACCATCGACCACGAAATCTCCCCTCGAATTGAGGATCACGCTTGCCGCTTCGACGCCCATCGATTCGAGGGGGCGCTTCGACATAGCAGCCCGCGCTCCTGCACTACAGCCTCCGATGCGACAGCGCCGGGCCGGGCCGGGTTTCTAGCCCCAAATCGGGCTCCGAAGCGGCGGCCGGTCCTGCAAGGAAACAAGGCAAGCGATTCGCCGAAGGAACCGCCGGGATGGTCGCCGCAATGGCGAACAATTGAAAGCGCCAAGGCTTGCAAAAGCGGCGAGTCTTGCGTGGCTGGACGGGGTCGCATCCAGGCGGCGGTCGAAGACCTGGGCGCGCAACCGCCTCCCGCGACTCTTCCCCTTGACCGGTCCGGAGCCTCGGTCTCTTCCCGAGGGCGATACGCCGCGCCTTGCCTGCGTGACGGGCGGGGGCGCGCCAATCGAAACTCAATGTCGGGCATCTGCGCCCCCTGCGATTTTTACAGCTGCGCCGACGCGGCCTATCTCGCCTCTAAGCACAACCTTCGCTCAACGAGCCATACTAGTGTAACTAAAAAAGTACGTCAACAAAGATTGACACTTTCGCGGCCGTGGGCCTACATTGCCGTCCAGCGGCTGGGCCCTGTCGGCTCGGCCAGCCTCGAGGACCGGAGAAGCGGGACCGATGCGACGAGGGCGTCCGCCAGCTCAAGCGAAGCCGCTCTATTCGGCGGAGCAACGGGCCCGGCGTGACCAAAGCGCCTGGACCGTCGTGCAGGGGGTTCTGGCTCCCGTCCAGTTCGCGGTCTTTCTGGTCAGCCTCGGCCTTGTCGTCCGCTTCCTTCTGACGGGCGCAGGGGAGGAGGCCGCGGTCGCATCCGTCGTCGTCAAGACGATCGTTCTTTACACGATCATGATCACGGGATCGATCTGGGAAAAGGTGGTCTTCGGCAAGTATCTGTTTGCCGAAGCCTTCTTCTGGGAGGACGTGTTCTCGATGCTCGTCCTCGCGCTGCACACCACTTATCTTGCGGCGTTGTTCTTCGGTCTGCTCGACCCTCGCGCGTTGATGGTCGTGGCGCTCGCGGCGTACGCGGCCTACTTGATCAACGCCGCGCAGTTCCTTCTCAAGCTGCGCGCCGCGCGTCTTCAAGGCTCGACGGCCGGCGGTCTCGCAGCGGCGAGCGCTCAACCGGGGCTTGCGCGATGAACGTTCGCGTGCCCCTCGACATCAGACCGGATCTGGATGCGCGCAGCGGCGGCGCAGCCCCGGTTCTGCGCGAGCGCGGGCAGCGCGAGGTCTTCTGTGGATTGACCAGCATCGTCTGGCTTCACCGCAAGATCCGCGACGCCTTCTTTCTCGTCGTCGGCTCGCGCACCTGCGCACATCTGATCCAGTCCGCCGCCGGGGTGATGATCTTCGCCGAGCCGCGCTTCGCGACGGCGATCCTCACTGAGCGAGACCTCGCCGGCATCGCCGACGTGAACGAGGAGCTCGATCGCGTGGTCGTTCGGCTTCTCGAGCGCCGGCCCGAGATCAAGCTCCTCTTCCTGGTCGGGTCCTGCCCATCGGAAGTCATCAAGATCGACCTCGCGCGGGCGGCGCGCCGTCAATCCGAGATCTATGCGCCGAACGTGCGGATCATCGCCTATTCCGGCAGCGGGATCGAGACGACCTTCACGCAGGGCGAAGATTCCTGCCTCGCGGCGCTGGTCCCGACCCTGCCCCAGGAGCCGCCGGCCGCGGCGCCGAGTCTCGTCGTGGCGGGCTCCCTCGCCGACATCGTCGAGGACCAGTTCGCGCGGCTGTTCGAGGCGATCGGCGTCCCGAACGTGCGCTTCTTTCCGATGCGCTCTGCGGATAATCCGCCGGCGATCGGGCCGAACACCCGCTTTTTGCTCGCGCAGCCGTTTCTCAGCGAGACCGCACGGGCGCTGGAGGCGCGCGGCGCCAAGCGGCTCTCTGCGCCGTTCCCCTTCGGCGCCGAGGGCACGACCGCATGGCTGGCCGCCGCCGCCGATGCGTTTGGGGTCCCGCGCAGCCGCCTGGACGCCGCGACTGCGGAAGCCCGCGCCCGTGCGGAAACCGCGCTCGCCCGACATCGCGCGACGCTCTCCGGCCGCAAGGTCTTCTTCTTCCCCGACTCGCAGCTCGAGATTCCGCTTGCCCGTTTCCTCTCGCGGGAAATGGGCATGGTTCCGACGGAAGTCGGAACTCCATACCTCAACCGCCAGATCATGGCCGCCGACCTGGCGCTTCTTCCCGAAGGAGCGCGCGTGAGCGAGAGCCAGGACGTCGAGCGCCAGCTCGATCGCTGCCGCGCCGAGCGTCCCGATCTGACCGTCTGCGGCCTTGGTCTCGCGAACCCGCTCGAAGCCGAAGGGCTCACCACCAAATGGTCGATCGAACTGCTGTTCGCGCCGACCCAGGGTTACGAGCAGGCCGGCGATCTGGCTGAACTTTTTGCGCGTCCGCTCACGCGGCGCGCGGCGCTGGAGGTCTGACCGTGGACCTCACGCTATGGACATATGAAGGCCCGCCGCATGTCGGCTCGATCCGCGTCGCGACCGGCATGCGCGGGCTTCATCTCGTTCTGCACGCTCCCCAGGGCGACACCTATGCCGATCTCCTGTTCACGATGATCGAGCGGCGCGGGGAGCGCCCGCCCGTCACCTACACGACTTTCCAGGCGCGCGACCTCGGCGCCGATACGGCGGAACTGTTCAAGACCGCGGTCCGCGACGCCTACGAGCGGTTTTCTCCCCAGGCGATCGTCGTCGGCGCCTCCTGCACGGCCGAACTCCTTCAGGACGATCCCGGCGGGCTCGCCCGCGCGCTCGGCCTGCCCATTCCGGTCATCCCGGTCGAGCTCTCCGCCTACCGCAAGAAAGAGAACTGGGGCGCGGCGGAGACCTTCTATCGCATCGCCCGCGGCGTCGCGGCTCCGAAACGGGAACGCGCCGCCGGCGCGCGGCCGCGCTGCAATCTGCTCGGCCCGACCGCGCTCGGCTTCCGTCATCGCGACGACATCGCCGAGATCGCGCGCCTCCTCGAGACGCTCGGGGTCGAGATCGCCGTCACCGCCCCGATGGGCGCGAGCGTGGAGGAGATCTCGCGACTCGGCGAGGCCGACTTCAACGTCGTCCTCTATCCCGAGATCGCGTTGCCGACGGCCCAGTGGCTCGAAAAGGCCTACGGGCAACCCTACTCGCGAACGGTTCCGATCGGCGTCGGCGCGACCCGCGCCTTCGTCGCCGAGGTGGCCCGCCTCGCCGGCCTCGATCCGATCCCCGGCGGGATCGAGCGGGATTCGCGTCTGCCCTGGTGGTCGCGCTCGGTCGACTCGACCTATCTGACCGGCAAGCGCGTGTTTGTCTTCGGCGACGCGACCCACGCCCTCGCCGCGGCCCGCGCCGCCCGCGCCGAGTTCGGCTTCAAGGTCGTCGGACTGGGAACCTATTCGCGCGAATTCGCGCGCGAGGTTCGCGAAGCCGCCGCCGCGCTCGACGCCGAATGCCTGATCACCGAGGATTACCTCGAGGTCGAGGCGAAAGTGGCGGCGCTTCAACCCGAACTCGTGCTCGGCACGCAGATGGAGCGCCATATCGCGAAGCGGCTGGGCGTCCCCTGCGCGGTGATCTCGGCCCCGGTGCATGTCCAGGACTTCCCGGCGCGCAAGTCGCCGCAAATGGGGTTCGAAGGCGCGAACGTGCTGTTCGACACCTGGGTCCATCCGCTGATGATGGGCCTCGAGGAACACCTGCTGACCATGTTCCGCGACGATCCCGAGTTTCACGACGGGGTCCAACCCTCGCATCTGGTTCGCGATGCCCAGGCCCGCAATCCGGAGCCGATCGCGGTCGAGCCGGCGCCGGCCGTCGCGCATGCGTCGGGTCCGACCACCTGGTCCGCCGAGGCGGAGCGCGAGCTCAAGAAGATTCCTTTCTTCGTGCGCGGACGCGCACGGGGCAACACCGAGACGTTTGCGCGCGAGCGCGGTTTGGCGACCATCACCGTAAGTACGCTCTATGAAGCCAAAGCCCACTTCGGCCGCTGAGCGCGCGGGTCCGCGCGTCGTTATCGTCACCCTCGACAATCATCTGGCGGGGGCGGCGGACCGCGCGCGCCGCGCGCTGTCGTGCGAAATTCCCGGACTCGAACTCGCGTTTCACGCCGCCGCGGACTGGAACGACCCCAAGGCCCTGCAGCGCTGCCTCGACTCGATCGCGAAGGCGGACATCATCGTCGCGACCATGCTGTTCATGGAGGAGCATGCCGAGGCGGTGCTGCCGGCGATCCGCGCCAGGCGCGACAGTTGCGACGCCGTGCTCGGCTGCATGTCGGCGCCGCAGATCGTCAAGCTGACGCGCGTCGGCCGGTTCAACATGGACGGGACGAAGCGCGGCGCGCTCGACTTCCTGAAGCGCCTGAGGGGCTCGAGCAAGCCCTCCGACACCGGCGGCGAAAAGCAGCTGGCGATGCTGCGCCGGATTCCTCGCATTCTGCGCTTCATTCCGGGTCCGGCTCAGGACGTGCGCGCCTATTTCCTCACCCTGCAATACTGGCTTGCGGGTTCGGACGAGAACGTCGCCAATCTCGTGCGCTTTCTCGTCAACCGTTACGCCAGCGGGCCTCACGCCGCCCTTCGCGGCGCGCTCAAGGCGCCGCTGCCGGTCGAGTACCCCGAGGTCGGCGTCTATCATCCGCGCGCCGCGCGCCGGCTCAGCGCGACGGTCGACTCTCTGCCGCGCCCGCCGGTTAAGGAGGCCATTGGAACGGTCGGGCTGCTGCTCATGCGTTCCTATCTCCTCGCCAACAACACGGCGCACTACGACGCGATGATCGCCGCCCTGGAGAAGCGCGGCCTCAGGGTCATTCCGGCTTTCGCCAGCGGTCTCGACGCGCGTCCGGCGGTCGAAGCCTTCTTCAAGCGCAACGGCGTTCCCACGATCGACGCCTTCGTGTCCCTGACCGGTTTCTCGTTGGTCGGCGGGCCGGCCTACAACGACGCCGCCGGCGCTGCCGAACTTCTGGGCGACCTCGACGTCCCGTACATCGCCGCCCACGCGCTCGAATTCCAGACGATCGAACAATGGGAAACGTCCGACCGCGGCCTGTCGCCGGTCGAGGCGACGATGATGGTCGCGATCCCGGAGCTCGACGGCGCAGCCGCCCCGACGGTGTTTGGCGGACGCCTCGAAAACGCTCCCCCGGGCGGCGAACGCGACCTGCAGCCGCATCCGGAGCGGATCGACCGGCTCGCCGCTCGGGTCGAGCGGCTCGTCAGGCTGCGCCGGACCGAGCGTTCGAAGCGCAAGGTGGCGATCGTCCTGTTCAACTTCCCGCCCAACGGCGGCGCGACCGGCACGGCGGCCTTCCTCGGCGTCTACGAATCCCTCTTCAACACGCTGAAGGCGATGAAGGACGGCGGCTACTCGGTCGCGGCGCCGGCTTCCGTCGACGCGCTGCGCGAAAGCATCCTGGGCGGCAACGCCGAGCGCTTCGGCGCCTCGGCCAATGTGGTCGCGCGCATTCCCGTCGACGATCACGTTCGCCGCGAGCCGCATCTGGCCGAGATCGAGGCGCAATGGGGGGCGGCCCCCGGCCGACACCAGACCGACGGCGGCTCGATCTACGTGCTCGGCGCGCGGTTCGGCGAGGTGCTCGTGGGCGTGCAGCCGGCGATGGGCTACGAGGGCGACCCGATGCGGCTCCTGTTCGAGCGCGGCTTCGCCCCGACCCACGCCTTCTCCGCCTTCTATCGCTATCTGCGCGAGGATTTCGGGGCCGACGTCGTCCTGCATTTCGGCATGCACGGTTCGCTCGAATTCATGCCGGGCAAGCAGGTCGGCATGTCCGCGTCCTGCTGGCCGGAGCGGCTGATCGGGGCGACGCCGAACGTCTACCTCTACGCGGCGAACAATCCGTCCGAAGGCGCGCTCGCCAAGCGCCGGTCGGCGGCGACGCTCGTGAGCTACCTCACGCCAAGTCTTGCGCAGGCCGGGATCTATCGCGGACTGAACGACCTGAAGGCGTCGGTCGAGCGCTATCGCGCAACCGATGTGGAGGCGACCCAGGAGCGCGCGCGCCTCGCGGAGCTCATCCAGTCGCAGGCCGCCGACGTCGATCTCGCCAAGGCCGAGCCGGCCTGGGGTCTCTCGGCTGCGGCAGAGATCGCCAAGCTCAATTCGGCGATCCTCGAGATGCAATATGCGTTGATCCCGCACGGGCTGCATGTCGTCGGCGCGCCTCCCGGCCCGGACGAGCGCGCCGAAACGCTGGCTGCGCTTGCCGAAGGATCGTTCAGTCTCGCCGGCGACATCGAGGGTCTGAAGGCGCTCGCGCATGGCGCCTCGGCGGAGACGGCGCGGGCGGCGTTCGGCGCCGCCGCGACCCCGGAAAGTCGTCAGGCTTTCGCGGAGCTTGCGCGGCTCGATCGCCTGTTGAGCGAGGATCACGAGATTCCCGCGCTGATGCATGCGCTCGACGGGCGCTTCGTCGCCCCGGTCCCCGGCGGCGATCTCATCCGCAACCCGGCGATCCTGCCGACAGGGCGCAACCTTCACGGCTTCGATCCGTATCGCATCCCAAGCGCGTTCGCGATCGAGGACGGCGCCCGCCAGGCCGAACGGGTTCTCGCCCGCTACGCGGCGGACGGCCATCCGTTCCCCGAATGCGTCGCCATCGTGCTCTGGGGCACCGACAATCTGAAGAGCGAAGGCGGCCCGATCGGTCAGGCGCTCGCTCTGATCGGCGCAAGCCCGCGCTTCGATTCCTACGGGCGGCTCGCCGGCGCGAAGCTCATTCCGCTCGAAGACCTCGGCCGGCCGCGGGTCGACGTCGTCGCGACCGTCTCGGGCATCTTCCGCGACCTGCTTCCGCTTCAGGTCCGCCTGCTCGCCGAGGCCTGCTATCTCGCCGCGAGCGCGGACGAACCGATCGAGCGCAACTTCGTCAGAAAGCATGCGCTGGCGCGCTGCCGCGAGAGCGGTTGCGACCTGGAGACCGCGGCGCTGCGGGTGTTCAGCAACGCCGAGGGCGCCTATGGCGCGAATGTCGGGATGCTGATCGACGCCGGCGCGTGGACCGACGAGGACGAGATCTCGCAGACCTTCGCGCGGCGCAAGTGCTTCGCCTACGGCCGCAAGGGCCAGTGCGCGCCGCAACCCGAACTGTTGAAGGGCGTCCTGGCGACCGTCGATTTCGCATACCAGAACCTCGACAGCGTCGAACTCGGCGTCACCTCGATCGATCATTATTTCGACAGCCTCGGCGGCATGGGCCGCGCCGCCGCGCGGGCCAGGGATGGGCGCGTGGCGCCGATCTACATTTCCGATCAGACGCGCGGCGAGGCCAAGGTGCGCTCGCTGACCGAGCAGGTCGCCCTCGAGACGCGAACCCGAGTCCTCAACCCGAAATGGTACGAGGGCATGCTCAAGCACGGCTACGAGGGCGTTCGCCAGATCGAGGCCCACGTCACCAATACGGTCGGATGGTCGGCGACTACGGGGCAGGTCGACCCCTGGGTCTACCAAAGGATCACCGAGACCTTCGTACTCGACCCGGAAATGCGCCGGCGACTCGGCGAGCTCAACCCGGCGGCTTCCTCGAAACTCGCGAACCGGATCATGGAAGCGCACGAGCGCGGCTATTGGACGCCGGACGCCGACACCCTCGCCGAACTGATGAAGGCCGGCGACGAATTCGAAGATCGACTTGAGGGCGTGGACCCGGGGATAGCCGCATGAATCTCGCAATCAGGGCGCAAAGACCATCAGGCTCCTGTCAGGTCGAACTCGACCCGACCGACTCGATCGGGACGGCGAAGGTGTTCGCCATCTACGGCAAGGGCGGCATCGGCAAGAGCACGACCTCGTCCAACCTGTCTGTCGCGTTCGCCAAACTCGGGCGGCGGGTGCTGCAGATCGGCTGCGATCCGAAGCACGATTCGACCTTCACGCTGACCAAGCGCCTGGCGCCGACCGTCATCGACGCGCTCGAGGCCGTCCATTTCCATAGCGAAGAGCTGCGCGTCGAGGACTTCGTCGCCACCGGCTACGCCGGGGTGATGTGCGTCGAGGCCGGCGGGCCGCCGGCCGGCACCGGCTGCGGCGGCTACGTGGTCGGCCAGACCGTGAAGCTCCTGAAAGAGCACCGGCTGCTCGAGGACACCGACGTCGTGATCTTCGACGTGCTCGGCGACGTGGTGTGCGGCGGCTTCGCCTCGCCCCTTCAACACGCCGAGCGCGCGCTGATCGTCACCGCCAACGACTTCGACTCCATCTTCGCGATGAACCGAATCGTCGCCGCCATTCACGCCAAGGCCAAGAACTACGACGTCAGGCTCGGCGGCGTGATCGCCAATCGCAGCATCGCGACGGACGAGATCGACCGCTACAACGCCGCGGTCGGACTCGAGCGGGTGGCTCATTTCCGCGATCTCGACGTCATCCGGCGCAGCCGTCTCAAGAAATCGACGCTGTTCGAGATGGAGCCTTCGCCCGAACTCGAGGCGGTGCAGAACGAATATCTCGAACTCGCGGATCGGCTTTGGGCCGGCGTCGAGCCGCTGCCGGCCAAGCCGATGAAAGACCGCGACCTCTTCGAATTCCTGGGTTTCGACTGATGGCCAGCGCGACCTACGTCACACGGCGCGACGAACTCGAGCGCTACTTCGACCGCACCGCGGTCGAGGCCTGGACGCGTCTCACCTCCGACGCGCCGGTGAGCCGGGTCCGGGCCACGGTCCGCGCCGGACGGGACGCGATGCGCGAGAAGATCGCGTCCTGGCTTCCGCAGGATCTCGCCGGGGCGCGCGTGCTCGACGCCGGCTGCGGGACGGGCGCGCTTTCCGTCGCGCTGGCGCGGCGCGGCGCCGACGTTCTCGGCGTCGACGTGTCGCCCAGCCTCGTGTCGCTGGCCAACGAGCGCGCGCCGCGCGATCTCGCGCCGGGCCGGGCGACGTTCGTCGTCGGCGACATGCTCGACCCCGCCCACGGCCGCTTCGACTACGTCGTCGCGATGGACAGCCTCATCCACTACGAGGGCGCGGACATCGCGCGCACGGTGGCCGCGTTCGCCGAGCGCACCGAGAAGGCCGTCGTCTTCACCGTCGCGCCGCGCACGACGCTCCTCACCCTGATGCACGCGGTCGGCAAGCTGCTGCCGCGCGGCGATCGTTCGCCGGCCATCGCGCCGATCTCGCGAGGCAATCTCGAGAAGCGCCTCGACGGCGCCCTGGGCGGCGACCGCTGGCGGATCGTGCGCGGCGAACGGATCGTGAGCGGCTTCTACATTTCGGAAGCGCTGGAGGTCGCACGGTCATGAGAGGGCCCGGCGCCGCCATCGTCAAGGGCTTCCTGAGCCTCGGGCCGCGCTTCCTGCCGTTCGCGGATGCGGCCACGCCGGAACTTCCGATGGGGCGGCTCCTGCGGCTTTCGCTGTTCCAGGTGACGGTCGGCATGGCGATCGTCCTTCTGATCGGCACGCTGAACCGCGTGATGATCGTCGAGCTCTCGGTTCCATCCTGGATCGTCGCCTGCATGCTGGCGTTGCCGCTGATCTTTGCGCCGTTGCGCGCGCTGATCGGCTTCCGCTCCGATCAGCACCGGTCGGTGCTCGGCTGGCGGCGCGTGCCCTACATCTGGTTCGGCACGCTGCTCCAGTTCGGCGGCTTCGCCATCATGCCGTTCGCGCTGCTCATTCTGTCCGGCGATACGACCGGTCCGATCTGGGTCGGGCAGGCGGCGGCGGGATTGGCGTTCCTTCTGGTCGGAGCGGGCCTGCACACCGTCCAGACGATCGGGCTCGCGCTCGCGACGGACCTGGCGCCCGAGCGCGCCCGGCCGCGGGTGGTCGCGCTTTTGTGCGCGGCGCTGGTCGTCGGGATGGCGGCGAGCGCGCTCGTGTTCGGTCTCCTCCTGCGCCATTTCACCGAGGTCCGGCTGATCCAGGTCGTGCAAGGCGCCGCGCTCACGACGATGGTGCTGAACTGCGCCGCGCTCTGGAAGCAGGAGCCGCGGAGCGCCCGGATGACGACGACCGCGGCGCGGACCCGCTTCGTCGACGCCTGGAGCGCGTTCGCCGGCGTCGACCAGACCCGCCGCCGGCTGGTCGCGACCGCGCTCGGCACCGCGGGCTTCAGCATGCAGGACATTCTGCTCGAGCCCTATGGCGGCAAGATCCTTCATCTGCCGGTCGGCGCGACCACCGCGCTGACCGCGCTGCTCGCGCTCGGCGGCGGCGCCGGCCTCCTGCTCGCCGCCCGACGTCTGGCCCGGGGGGCGGATCCCCACCGGGTCGCGGGCTTCGGCGCGCTCGTCGGGGTCGTCGCCTTCGCCTGCGTGATCTTCTCCGCGCCGCTCGAAACCGGCCCGCTGTTCGGGCTCGGCGTGGCGCTGATCGGTTTCGGCGGGGGGCTGTTCGCCCACGGCACGCTGACCGCCTCGATGGCGCTGGCCAAGCCCGAGGACCGCGGTCTCGCCCTCGGCGCCTGGAGCGCCGCGCAGGCGACGGCCGCAGGGCTCGCGGTCGCCTTCAGCGGCGTCATCAACGACGTCGGCTCTTCGCTGGCGATGGCCGGCGCCTTCGGCGAGGCGGTGGCAAGTCCGGTCACCGGCTACACTTTCGTCTACGCCATTGAAATCGTTCTTCTGCTTGCGACCCTTGTCGCAATCGGACCGCTAGTCCGCCCGCGAAGCGATCTCCGCAGCGCTCAGCCGTCGCAGCTCGCTCCTGTCGTCGCTGGCTTCAATCTGGAGGGTTAAGGTCATGAGAGGCGCCATTGGACATCTGGACGTTGCTCAGATCGTTCTCTATACATTCTGGCTGTTCTTCGCCGGTCTGATCTTCTATTTGCGCCGCGAGGACCGGCGCGAAGGCTATCCGCTCGAAAGCGAGACCCAGCGCGGCTTCAAGACCCGCGACTTGATCTGGATTCCGTCGCCGAAGACGTTCCTTCGTTCGGACGGCCGCAAGGTCAAGGCCCCGAATTACAAGCCGGACGATCGCCCCATCAGCGCAAGGAAGACCGAGGTCTGGCCGGGCGCTCCGCTCACCCCGACCGGCGATCCCCTGCTCGCCAACGTCGGCCCAGGCAGCTACGCCAACCGGGCGGACGAGACCTACAAGACCGCTGAGGGGCACGATCTGCTGGCCCCGCTGCGCGTGGCGACGAACTACGCGCCGCCGGCGGATCATACCAATCCGTCCGGCTTCGCGGTGTTCGGGACCGACGGCGTCCAGGCCGGCGTCATCCGGGATCTCTGGGTCGACCGCGCCGAATCGATCCTGCGCTACTACGAGGTGGCGCTTGACGGCGGAAAGAACGTCCTCCTGCCCGTCTATTTCGCGGACGTCGACGCCAAGCTGCGGCGCGTGAAGGTCAACGCCTTGAAGGCCTCCCAGTTCGCCGGCGTGCCGACGACCCGGAATCCCGACAAGGTGACGCTGCTCGAGGAAGACAAGGTCTCGGCCTACTACGGCGCGGGAACGCTGTACGCCATGCCGGTGCGAACGGAGCCGCTGCTATGAGGGCGGTCAGCCTCGAAAAGCTTCTCCCCGCGGATATACCGGCAGGCGAGCGAATCCTCTGGCACGGCAGACCCCAGTGGATCAGCCTTGCCCGCCGGGCATACCGGGCGGACTTCATCGCAGCCTATTTCCTGGTCCTGACGGTCTGGAGCGTCTGGATGGCGGCGCAGTCCGGCTGGGACGCCGCGGCGATCGCCGGCGCCAAGGCGCTCGGACTGGGCGTGCTGGCCCTCGCCATCGTCGGGCTGCTGAGCTTCCTCTCCGCGCGCACCACGCTCTATGTCGTGACCTCGCGAAGGCTGGTGCTGAAGGTCGGCATCGCGTTGCCGATCTTCATCAACATCCCGTTCAAGGATGTCGGCTCGGCCGCGGCTCGCGTCTTCTCCGACGGAACGGGAGACATCTCGCTGGCGCTCGGCGAAGGGCGGCGGATTGGATACTGGGTTTTGTGGCCGTCGGCCCGCCCGCTGCATCTGCTCAAGGCGCAGCCGTGCCTGCGCTGCGTCGGCGACGCGGCCGTCGTAGCCGCGACGCTGGGCGCAGGCCTTCGCGAGGCTTCGGGGCAGCCCGCCGTTGCGGTCGCGCCGGTTCGCGAGGCGAGGGGAGAGCCCCGCGCCGAGGGGCTGACGTTGGCCGGTCGGGCGGCGTGAGGGGCTGAAGATGACCAGTCTTGCCGTCAAGCGAACGACCCAGGGAATGCCGAGGGCGGTTCTCGTCTTCGCCGCCGTTCTGGTTGCGATCACGATCTCGGGCTCCCTGGCCGCAAGGCTGTCCGGCGTCGGACGCGCCGCCCCGCCAACCGCCGAGGCGGTCCAGCGGCTGACGCTGCGCTTCGACGATCAGCCCGACGGCGCCGTCATCGTGCGGCGCGCCAACGACGGCGCGGTGATCTATCGCATCGCTCCCGAGACGAACGGGTTCATGCGGGCGACGCTGCGCGGGCTCGTGCGCGAACGGCGGCGCTCCGGACTCGGCGACGAGACCCCGTTCGTCCTGACCTTCTGGAACGACGGCCGCATGTCCCTCGACGATTCCGCGACCGGCCGGCGGGTCGCGCTCGAAGCCTTCGGCGAAACCAACGGCGTCGCCTTCGCCAAGCTGTTCCAGGCCTCCGGAGCGGTCCGATGACCTTTCTCGCCCCTATCCGAAGACAGACCTTCGAAGCCCCGTGCACGGTGGAGCTCGAGCGCTCCGCCGAAACGCTCGAAGCCCATGTCGTCATCGACGGCGACTTCGACATTCGCCCCGGCGACGAGGTGCTGGTGCGCGACCCGCCGACCGACGCGCCCCGCGGCGAGCGGATCGTCGTCCGGCGCATGGCGACGATCACCCGGGCCGGTCTCCCGGAACGCATCTGGACGCGCATCGCCGGCAATTTCGAACTCGGCGAACTTTATGACGTCAGCTTCACCGACAGGAGGAAATTGTGAGCGCTTCCCCCGACACCGAGACGAAGTTCGACGCGACCCGCGCCGCGCAGGAAAGCACGCTCCTGAGCCCGCGGTTCTATACGACCGATTTTGCGGAACTCGACCGGACCAACGTCGAACCCGTCCGCGCGGAGTGGGACCAGCTCATCGCCGAAATGAAGTCCGATCCGAACAAGCGGCATTTCCGTCGCTCGGACGAGTTCGACCTCGACTTCTCGAACCTGCCGCCCGAGCTCGCCAAGGAGTTCCGCGACTTTCTGGTGAGCTCGATCACCGCCGAGTTCTCGGGCTGCGTGCTTTACGCCGAGATGAAGAAGCGCGCCAAGAACAAGGACATGAAGGAGCTGTTCAGCCTCATGAGCCGGGACGAGGCGCGCCACGCGGCCTTCATCAACGACACGCTCAAGGACTTCGGAATCGGCGTCGACCTCGGGTTTCTCACCAAGGCGAAGAAGTACACCTACTTCCGGCCGAAGTTCATCTTCTACGCGACCTACCTGTCCGAGAAGATCGGCTATGCGCGCTACATCACGATCTTCCGCCAGCTCGAGCGCCATCCCGATCGGCGTTTCCATCCGATCTTCAAGTGGTTCGAGCGGTGGTGCAATGACGAGTTCCGGCACGGCGAGGCGTTCGCGCTTCTGATGCGCGCCAACCCGAAACTGATTTCAGGCCTCAACGTCTACTGGATCAAGTTCTTCCTCCTGGCCGTGTTCGCGACGATGTACGTGCGCGATCATTGCCGTCCGGCGTTCCATCAGGCGATTGGAATGGACCCGACCGATTATGATTTCGCGGTCTTCCACCTGACCACCGAGATTTCGCGCCAGACCTTCCCGATCACGCTGGACGTCGACAATCCCCGCTTCCGCCAGGGTCTCGAGAAGCTTTATGCGCTCTCGCGCGCGATCGAGGACGCGCAGGCGCAGGGCGGAGTGGGCGGCAAGCTCAAGAAGCTCGCGCTGTCGGGCGCCGCGGCGCTCACCTTCGCCCGCCTCTACCTGTTGCCGGCCCGGAGCAACGCGCTGCCTGCGAGTATCCGGCTCGCGCCGGCGTGGTGACAGACGCCATGTGCCCCTACGCCGTCCCGTTCTTCGCGACTGTCGCGCTCTGGTGGAGCTCGACCGGCTTGATCCTGCTGCTCGACAGCCAGGACCGCCGGACCTACCGCGGAACGATGTTCGGCGCGAGCGGGCTTCTGGTTTTCGCGCTGTGGTTCATCGCCGCCAGCGCGGGCGAGACCACCCCGCAGTCGGCCTATGTCGCCTTCGCCGGCGGTCTCGTGGTCTGGGGCTGGCAGTTGCTGGCGTTCTATACCGGCTTCCTCGCCGGACCGAACAAGAGCGCCTGCGCGCCGGGGTCGAGCATCCCCTCGCGCTTTGTCCAGGCGCTCGGCGCCAGCGTCTATCACGAGGTTGCGGCGCTCCTGGGCGCGATCGCGCTCTTCGGCCTGACCTACGATCAGCCGAACCGAATCGCGCTCTGGACCTATGTGATCCTCTGGGTGATGCACGCGAGCGCCAAGCTCAACCTGTTCCTCGGCGTTCCCAATCTGGGCGCCGAGATGCTGCCGGGCCACCTGTCGTTCCTCACGAGCTTCATGGCCCGCAAGCCGATGAACGCCCTCTTTCCGGTTTCCGTGACCGCGGGGACGGTAGCCTCGGCGTTGCTCTTCCTCGGCGCCGCGCGCGCCGGGGCGAGCGGATTCGAGATCGCCGGCCTCGCCATGCTGGGGTCGCTGACGGCGCTCGCCGTCGTCGAGCACTGGTTTCTGGTGGTCCCGGTCGACGGAAACGCCTTGTGGCGCGCGTTCCGGCGCAAGTCGGCCGACGGCGCGACCGCATTCCGGGTCGAGCGTGCGCTCTCGGGCGCGCACGATCCGGCCAGCCGCGCCGGCCTTGGCTTCACTCTCGACGACGCCTTCCGCGCCGACCCGCCGCTGGTTTGCGACGCCGGCAACATCGAGCGCCTGCTGGACGCGATCGCGGCCGGGCGCTTCGGCGCGGTCGACTGCGTCCATGGGCTGGTCCGCACGGAAGCGGACTGGGTTTGCTTCGAACTGCGAGGCGGTCGGGCGCGCATGGCCGCGTTCGCCCCGCGACGGCTGAAGACGCCGATCGTGATCGCAAGGGGACAGGAATTCGACCGCGCGCGGCTCAAAGCTGCTTTTGACGGATGCGCCGCGGCCGCGTGAGCGAAGGGACGGAGGTTATTTATGTCGATGAACAACAAGAACGAGCGGAACGCCCCGTTCACGAAAGCCGTTCAGCGCCTGAAGGACGAGCGCCGATACCGTGTCTTTATCGACCTCGAGCGCGACGCCCAGCGGTTTCCGACCGCGCTCTGGCGGCCGGGCGGAGACGAAAAGCCGCGCGACGTGACGATCTGGTGCTCGAACGACTATCTCGGCATGGGCGGCCATCCGAAGGTCCGCGCCGCAGCCACCGCCGCGGCCGACCGGCATGGCGCGGGCGCCGGCGGCACGCGCAACATCTCCGGCACGCATCATCGAATCGTCGAACTCGAGGGGGAGCTCGCCGACCTTCACGGCAAGGAAAGCGCGCTCGTCTTTACCTCCGGATGGATCTCGAACCTCGCCGGCATTTCGATCATCGCGTCCCTGCTGCCGAACTGCCTGATCCTCTCGGACGCGCTCAACCACAATTCGATGATCGAGGGCGTCCTTCGCTCCGGCTGCGAAAAGAAGGTCTGGCGCCACAATGACGTCGATCATCTCGAAGAGCTCCTCAAGGCCGCCGGTCCGGACCGCGCCAAGCTCGTCGTGTTCGAGAGCCTCTACTCGATGGACGGCGACATCGCGCCGATCGAGAAGATCGTCGACCTGGCCGAACGCTACAACGCCATGACCTACATCGACGAAGTGCACGCGGTCGGCATGTATGGCGCGCACGGCGGCGGAATTTCCGAGCGCGAGGGGCTCGCGCATCGCATCGACGTCATCGAGGGCACGCTCGCCAAGGGCTTCGGCTCGCTCGGCGGCTACATCGCCGCAGATGCGGTCATCGTCGACGCCGTGCGCAGCTACGCGCCCCAGTTCATCTTCACCACGACCCTGCCGCCGATGGTCGTCGCCGGCGCGTGCGCGGCCATCCGCCACCTCAAGGAGTCGAACGTCGAGCGCGACGGTCATCAATACATGGCTTCGGTGACCAAGCACGCGCTCCAGGCCGCCGGCATTCCGGTGCGGGAGAACCCGTCGCACATCGTGCCGGTGATGGTCGGCGACGCCGAGCGCTGCAAGGCCGCGAGCGACCTCTTGATGCGCCGGCACGACATCTACATCCAGCCGATCAACTATCCGACCGTGGCGATTGGAACCGAGCGGCTGCGAATCACGCCTACGCCGCGCCACACCGAGGCGCACGTCTCGTATCTGGTCGAGGCTCTCGTCGACGTCTGGAAGACGCTGGACTTGCCATTCACGACGGCGCGCATCCTGCCGTTGCGGCGCCGTCAGCCAGTGAACGACTGCGTCTACCCTGAGATGAAGAAAGCGGCCGAGTAACGGCTACGGTAAACGCTGAAATGAGGTAGGCCAAAAGGCTATAGAAAGCCGTAACGCAGTATCGATCTGTTGTAATAACGCACGATTCGCGACGCGATTACCGTAAATCGCGTTGCGAGTCGGAATCGAGATCATGCGTTCGAGTAGGATGACAGGCAATGAATGTGAACAGCCAGATTTGTGGCCTAAATCGGGTTGAGGTCCTTTCTGACTGTGCGACAAAACATCGCAACAATGGTCCTTGTCTATTGACAGCCTAAGTTGTCAACTTAAAGTGACATAGAGATAGTGCGCGTCGTGAGCTCCAGGCCCCGAAATTCCCTGGAGCGCGTTCGGGACCCTGGCGACAGTGACCGAAGTCCTTTCTCCGGGCTCGACGACGGGGCGCTCTTGCAGACTTGGTTTCGGGGCAGGCGATGGCGTGGCAACCGTCGACGCTCCGATGCCGGGAGAACGCAGCGCGCGAGCTCCGCGCAAAGCGGTTAATCTGTGGAAGGAGAGCTGTATATGGTCGACGATCCGAACAGAGTCTGGCCAACCGGTCTGACGATTGCGGAGTCTGAAGAACTGCACAAGCACGTCATCGACGGAGCGCGTGTATTCTTCGTCATCGCACTCTTCGCGCACTTGCTGGCGTTTGTTTATTCGCCGTGGCTGCACTGAGAGGAGCTAGGTTATGAACCAAGGTAGAATTTGGACCGTTGTCAAGCCGACGGTTGGTCTTCCGCTGCTGATTGGCGGCGCGGCCGTTACCTCGCTGGTTGTCCATTATGCGATCCTGTCGCATACCACGTGGATGGCCGGCTATTGGGAAGGCGCGCACAAGAAGGTGGCGATGGACACGTCGTCGACGGCCGTCTCGGCCCTCCAGACGACGACTGGCTACTCGGTCAGCGTCGCCCCGGCCGCCACGAATGGCAAGGCTGAGGCAGCGTTCGTCGTCACCGTGACGCCGAATCCGGTGACGGTTGGAGACGCCTCGATCCCGTCTCCCAAGAACTAACCAAGCTGCGTTCGCCGGCGAAGCGCCCAGGAGCGCGTTCTTCGCCGGCGGCGCTCCTGCGTCGTTCCAGCCGGTCCGCCACCCGAGAACGACGGAAAGACGAACCGAAAATGCGCAGGGGCGTGGCATCCCTGATGCGAAAGTCGAAATCAAGCGCGCAACGCGGAAAGCCGAGATTCCGTGGTCGATGGTGCGGCTGGCGCTGCGAAATGCGCGACGCATGAGCTGCAGATGAACCATTTCAGTCTCAGTCAAAGAGCGGTGAACATCTGGGTCGGTCTCGGACCCCGCTTTCTGCCGTTCGCCGACGCTGCGACTCCCGATCTGCCGCTTTCCCGTCTTCTCCGGCTGTCGCTGTTCCAGTTCACGGTCGGCATGGCGCTGGTTCTGCTGATCGGCACCCTGAACAGGGTCATGATCGTCGAACTGAACGTGCCAGCGTCGCTCGTCGGCGTCATGATCTCGCTCCCCCTGATTTTTGCGCCGTTTCGCGCGCTGATCGGATTCCGCTCCGACATGCACACGTCTGCTCTCGGCTGGAAGCGCGTGCCCTTCATCTATCGCGGCACCATGGTCCAGTTCGGCGGCCTGGCGCTGATGCCGTTTGCCCTGTTGGTTCTCGCGCGGCAGGGCGACGCCGTGCATGCGCCGGTGTGGATCGGCTATCTCGGCGCCGCGGTGGCGTTCCTGTTGGTCGGCGCAGGGCTTCACACGGTTCAGACCGTCGGACTGGCCCTGGCGACCGACCTGGCCCCTGTCGAATCCCAGCCCAAAGTCGTCGGCCTGATGTATGTCATGCTGCTGTTGGGCATGATTGTCAGCGCCCTGGGGTTCGGCGCCTTTCTCGCCGACTTCACGCCGGGCCGCCTCGTGCAGGTGATCCAGGGCGCAGCGGTCGCGACGATCGTCTTGAATACGGTTTCGCTCTGGAAGCAGGAAACGCGGGGTCAGGCCCGCAAGACGCCGGCGCGGCAGCAGGAGCCGAGCTTTGCCGCGTCCTGGGAGAGCTTCACCCGGGGTGATCGCGTGATCCGGCGTCTCGCCGCCGTGGGCGTCGGGACCATGGCGTTCAGCATGGAGGACGTTTTGCTCGAACCCTATGGCGGGCAGGTCCTGCGGCTCGCGGTCGGCGACACCACGAAGCTCACCGCTGCGCTGGCGGTCGGCGGACTGTTTGGATTCTGGCTGGCGTCACGCGTTCTCAGCCGAGGAGCGGATCCGTTCCGAATGGCGAGTTTCGGCGCGCTGGTCGGCGTCCCGGCCTTCAGCCTGGTGATTCTGTCGGCTCCGATGATGTCTCAGTGGATGTTCGGGCTGGGCACGCTGCTGATCGGATTCGGGGCCGGCCTGTTCGGGCACGGGACCTTGACGGCGACCATGAACCTTGCGCCGCAGGGTCAAACGGGCCTCGCGCTGGGCGCGTGGGGCGCGGTGCAGGCGTCGGCTGCGGGCATTGCGATCGCGCTCGGCGGCATCCTTCGCGACGCGTTCGCGGGCTACGCCTCGGCGACCGCATATGGCGCCGCGAGCGCCTATGATTTTGTCTACGCAATCGAGATCGTGATGCTGCTGGCGACGCTGATCTTGATGTCGCCGCTCATTCGACGCGCGCAAGCCTATGCGTGAAAAGTCCAACGAAGAAGCAGGCCGCGAATCGTCAACGACCGGCCAAACTTGAGCAGGGCATCATGGCAAATACGATCACCCGCATGTACGCAACCAGGGCCGACGCGGACGCGGCCGTCGGCGATCTTGCGAAGCACGGATTCGGACCCGAGGAGATCCTGGTTGTCGGCTCCCCCGCCGCCGCGGCCGGCGACCCGGCGCAGGTCGACGCGATCGTCGACACGCTCACGCGCGGTTACATTCTGAAACGTCACGCGGTCGAGTACGCGAAGAAGGTGGCGCAGGGGAGCACTTTTGTGGCCGTCCACGCGCCGTTCGGCTCCGGGCTCAAGGCCACTGTCCTGCTCGATCGGCATCATCCCGTCGACTCGGGCGTCCCGGAACCCGTCTATCCCCGGGCTCGCTACGACGAGTCCGCGCCGCTGTCGTCGGCGTTGCGGTTGCCGGTTTGGTCTTCGGACCCGACGCCCTTCGCAACGTTCTGGAACGTGCCGACGCTGCAGGCGCCGGGCGCGACGGTCTCGGCCGCGATCTCGCGCATCCCGGCGCCGCTGTCGGCGCTGTTCGGCTTGCCGGTCCTGTCGGACAAGGCGGCGCCAGCCTCGTCGAGCCTGGGATTGCCGCTCCTGTCGGACAATCCGGCCCCGGTCTCGTCGTTGGTGGGATTGCCGCTCCTGTCGGACAATGCGGCTCCGGCCTCGTCGTTGGTGGGATTGCCGGTCCTGTCGAACAAGGCGGCTCCGGCCTCGTCGTTGGTAGGGCTGCCGGTCCTGTCGAACAAGGCCGCCCCGGCCTCGTCGATGCTGGGATTGCCGGTCCTGTGGTGACCGGCGGCGCTCTACGAAGGCGCGCCATCGCTTCGCGTCACTTGCGGGGCGCAATGCTGTCGGCGATGCGGAGCAAGTCGTTGCCGGCCGCCTCCTCGGCGTCGCCGTCGCCCCAGTAAGCCAGGGCGACGAAGCCGGCTTTGGGGAGGCCGACCAGAATGACCGTAAGGTCGATCGGGTCGTGGCCGGCCACGGCGGCAAAATCGAGCTTGACCCCGTCGAGCCCGTTCCAGCGGCCGGCGGAGCGCGCGCGCGGCGCGGCCGCCAGCGTCAACCCCCGCCGTTTCAGCGCCGCCCGCTCGTCGGCGAGGGCGCGTTCGGCGTTCGGCGCCGCCAGGTAGCGCGCGGAGAGCTTGACGGCGCCGCCGGCGACGGCGCCTTCGACGCCGTCGCGCGTCTCCGTCAGGCTCCAGTCGTCGGGGGCCTCGATGACCGCCGCCGGGGCGGCGTGAGGAAGCTGGAACGGGCGCGCGGCGGCCGCCGCGACAAAGGCGGTCGTGGCGAGGGCCGTCGAGAGGGCGCGGAGGCTCAGCGACATGGGCGACTCCGCGTCGGATGGCGTCCATGAAACGCACGGCGTCCGCATGACCCGACGTCGCAGGGCGAGCACTCAGCCAGCGGCAAGCCACGGACGATCGGACGAAGCATGCGCCGGACTGTTCGGCTTCGCTCAGGCGTCGTCCCGGCGACCATCATCCGCCGGGCAGAGTCCCGACGGAAATCGGAATTCCGGAGAAGTAGGTGACGAGGTTTGCGATGTCGTCCTCGGACAGCGGCTCGATGACGATCGACATCATCTGGTTCTGCCGTTCGCCGGACTTGAACGCCTCGAGCTGCTTGGTCAGATAATTGTCGTTCTGTCCGGCGAGATTCGGCGCTTCCGCAATCTTGGCGATGCCGTCCAGGCCGTGACACACCGCGCATTTCGCCTCGGCGAGCGCGCGGCCGGCCTTGACGTCGGCCGCCGCCGCCGGAACGGCCGCGAAGGCGGCCGCCATCGCGAGAGCCATGCGAAGGCTTCGGCGCCGCTCCTCGCGGCGCCGATCCCAGTTGACCGGCATGCGCTTACTTGCCGTCATACCAGATGCGGTAGACGGCCCCGACCAGATCGTCCGACACCAGCAGCGACCCGTCCCAATATTGCGCGACGTCGACCGGGCGGCCGAGATAGTGGCCATTTTCGTTCCAGCCTTCCGCGAACGGAATCGAAGGTCCGGCGACATGGCCGTCGTCCTTGAGGAACGTCACCATGATGCGCGCGCCGACGGGAACCGTCCGGTTCCAGGAGCCGTGCTGGGCGGAGAAGATGGCGTTCTTGTATTTGGCCGGGAACATGTCGCCGGTGTAGAAGGTGAGGCCGAGATCGGCCGCGTGGGCGGTCTGCTCCACCTCGGGGAAGACGACGTCCGCCGGCGGCGTGTCGTTCTTGTACTCGTTGGTCCGGACGTGGCCGCCGCCGTACCACGGGAAGCCGAAGTTCTGCCCCATCTTCTCGATGCGGTTCATTTCGCCAGGCGGGATGTCGTCGCCCATGCCGTCGACCTGGTTGTCGTTGGTCCAGAGCGACTTGTCCTTCGGATTGAAGTCCATGCCGACCGGATTGCGCAGGCCGGTCGCGTAGACTTCGCGGTTCTTCCCGTCCTGGTCCATGCGGATGACGCCGCCCATGCCGACCCGGTTATAGAGGGCGAGCTTGTCTTTCGCCGGCACGTTGAAGGGCTGCCCGAGCTGGATATAGAGCTTGCCGTCAGGCCCGACCCGGCACTCGCGCGCGGTATGGTTGAAGCTCTCCTCCGCCTTCGGGATGAGATCGCCCTCGGGGACGACTTCGCTGACCGCCACATCGGGGCTTTCATAGAAGAACTCGGCGGCCGGATATTGCAGCACCCGATTTTGCTCCACCACGTAGAGGAAGCCGTCCTTGGAGAAGCACGGGCCGTTCGGCAGTTTCTTTGGCAGCGTCGGCGCGAACTCCTTGACTTCCTCGGCGACGCCGTTGCGCGCGCGATCGGTCACCGCCCAGATCTTGTTCTTGCGCGTGCCGACGAAGGTCACGATTCCCTGAGGTCCGACGGCCATGTGGCGGGCGTCGGGCACGAGCGCGTAGAGATCGATGTGGAAGCCCGGCGGCATCTTGATTTTCTTCAGGGCCTCGCGAATGGCGTCGGCCTTCGGGCCCGTCTGCGGCACCGTCGGCCAATCGACCGCGGGCGTCATGCGGAAGCCTTCGAGAGTCTTCAGCGCGTCGTCGGCGCGCGCGGCGCCGGCGCCGAACGCCAGCGCGAGGAGCGCGATGGCGGAGACAGCAGACCGTTTCATTGGCATTTCCTCCCAGAACGTCTTGATTCGTTGGCCGTCATGAGCGCGCCGCTGGCGGGCGGCGCCCAATTACCCGTTGGGCGGCGTCGGCTTTCAAGCCGGGAGCTCTTCGGCTCCCTTCGCCACCAGCCTCACTTAACGTCAGACTTCTCTCGGAAGATAGCAAAACGGCCTTTGGCTCCAAGACGCGGAACGGCATTTTCCGCATCGTGGAATACGCCTGCGACCAATCGACCTCTTGCCGCAGGTTCAGTCGTCGCGGGCGGTTCTCAGGGACGCGCGCCGCCGAGCCTGCTGGTGATCCCGTCTGCGGCCTGTCGAAGCATGGCTCCCAGTTGGGGAATCGCCTCCGGCGAGATCCGCGTCGATGGCCCGGAGATCGAAATCGCGGCGATCGGCTCGCGGGCCTCGTTGAACACCGGCGCCGCAACGCAACGGAGGCCGACGACCCGCTCCTCGTCGTCGACCGCGAATCCGCGCTCGCGCGTGAGGGCGATGTTCGCGCGCAAGGCGGAGCGGCTGATCAGCGTGTTGGCCGTGAGGCGGCGCATGTCTTCGGGCAGAAAGGGATCGATTTCGCCGTCGCTCTTGCCGGCGAGCAGGGCCTTGCCGACGGCGGAGCAAAACAGCGGAACCTGCCCCCCCTGCGAAGAGCCGGCGCGCGCGACCGCGGGACGCTCGATCCGGTGGACGTAGATCGCGTTGCTCCCGTCCTGGACCGCGAGGTTCACGGTCGTCCGGCACTGATCGACCAGCGTCCGCATGACGGGCCGCGCGACGCCGATCAGGTCGCGCGTCTTGAGAAAAGCGCAGCCGACCAGGAAACCCTGCACGCCGATCGACCACAGCCGGCGTTCCGCGTCGAAGCGCACGTAGCGTTCCTGTTCGAGCGTGGTGAGGAGCCTGTGAGCCGTCGACGGCGCGAGCGCGACGGCTTGCGCGAGCTTCGTCAGGGGCAGACCGTCTTCCGCCTCGGACAGGCGGTTGAGGACGCGAAGCGCGCGAACGATCGACTGGACCGCCTCGATCCTGGCTTCGCCGCGCTCGCCGCCTGGCGGCTTTCGCCCGATCGGAGCGGGACGGACATTCTCCTGCGTGGTCACCGCTCCGCTCGCATCACGCCACCCCGGAACGTCGGCCATCGACGAAAGGCCAACGACGAAAGGCTAGCTGATCCACGTTGAACGTCAATGCGCGACCGCGGGGGAGGCAGGGGCCTGTCGGCGCGGACGCAGGGCGGGTCGACGGGATCCGTGGTCCGCGGCGTGTCAGCCTCGCGGAAACGGTTCCAGTCGCGTTTGGAGCCGGGAGGCCCGATCGCTCTCGGCGTCAGGGCAGGCGAGCGAGCCCTCGCGAAGCTCCCGGCCTCGCGCAACCGGGCCGCGCCGCGGGCCGGTCAGGAGCCTCGAGCGGCGGGGCGGGCGCGGCGGCGGGAACAAACCGCGGAACTCTCGCGTCTAGCTGGCATCGCAGAAACTCTGCAGGAGCCCCGCCATGAGCAATTTTGTCCGTCAATCCAACGCTGTAAACGAGCCGCAGGTCTATCGGACGGTCGCCAGGCCGACCGGCCCGATGATCGCGTCCAACGATCTCGCCGCGCTCGTCGCGATCGCCGTGATGATGCTCGGTCCGCTGGCCGCAGCGGCGTTCTGGGTGCATTGACGAAGGCGCGCTCTGCGCCGCTGTCTTCCGCACCCGGAGAGGATTTCGATGGTGGGCGCACAAGGGCTCGAACCTTGGACCCGCTGATTAAGAGTCAGCTGCTCTACCAACTGAGCTATGCGCCCATCGAAATCGCCGGCCCATCGGGCCGGCGAGGCCGCGCATGTAGCAAAGGCGCGGCGGGCTGGCAAGCGTAAAACGCGTCGCGCCGCGCCCGCCGCGCCGCGATCAGTTCTTGTCCTTGTCGACCAGCTTGTTCTTGCCGATCCACGGCATCATCGCGCGCAGCTTGGCGCCGACCTCCTCGATCGGATGGGCGTTGGCGCGCGCGCGGGTCGCCTTGAACGACGTCTGGTTGACCTTGTTCTCGAGCATCCAGTCGCGGGTGAACTTGCCCGACTGGATGTCCTCCAGCACGCGCTTCATCTCGGCCTTGGTGGCGGGGGTGATGATGCGCGGGCCGGTGACGTACTCGCCGTATTCAGCGGTGTTCGAGATCGAGTAGTTCATGTTGGCGATGCCGCCCTCGTAGATGAGGTCGACGATCAGCTTCACTTCGTGCAGGCACTCGAAATAGGCCATTTCCGGGGCATAGCCGGCCTCGGTCAGGGTCTCGTAACCGGCGCGGATCAGCTCGACGAGGCCGCCGCACAGCACCACCTGCTCGCCGAACAGGTCGGTTTCGCATTCCTCGCGGAAGGTCGTCTCGATCACGCCGGCGCGGCCGCCGCCGATCGCCGAAGCATACGACAGGCCGAGGTCGTGGGCGTTGCCGCTCGCATCCTGGTGGATGGCGATCAGGCACGGCACGCCGCCGCCGCGCTTGTATTCGGAGCGCACCGTGTGGCCGGGGCCCTTGGGCGCGACCATCAGCACGTCGAGGTCGGCGCGCGGCTCGATCAGGTTGAAGTGGACGTTGAGGCCGTGGGCGAACATCAGCGCCGCGCCCTGCTTCATGTTGGGCGCGAGCTCGTTGCGGTAGATGTCGGCCTGCAGCTCGTCCGGCGTCAGCATCATCACCACGTCGGCCCATTTGGCGGCCGAGGGCACGTCCATCACCTTGATCCCCTCGGCTTCGGCCTTCTTGGCCGAGGCCGATCCCGGCCGGAGCGCCACCGCGATGTCCTTGACGCCGCTGTCGCGCATGTTGAGGAGATGCGCGTGGCCCTGGCTGCCGTAGCCGACGACGGCGACCTTCTTGCCTTTGATGAGATTGAGATCGGAATCCCGGTCGTAATAGACGCGCATCGTCGTTCCTTACCTTTTGCGGCGGTCAAAGTGGTCGGCTTCTAGTGAATGCGGGCGGGCCGATCAAGCGCGCAGGCCCGGATTTGGCCCGGATTCGCCGGGTGGGCCGGCGCGCCGATCGGATGGATCGCCGGCATCGGGCCTGCTAGAATCCCGCGCCGGCGCAAACCGGGGCGCGTAGCGAAGGGGCGGAAGGCCATGAGCATCATCGACGACACGCTGGCCGCGATCGACGCCGACGCCGGTCAGGCCCTCGACAGGCTGTTCGACTTCCTGCGGATCCCCTCGGTTTCCGCCTCTCCTGCCCATGTCGCCGATTGCCAGCGCGCGGCCGAATGGCTCGTCGCCCAGCTCGTGGCGATCGGCTTCGACGCCGCCATCCACCCGACCGACGGGAAGCCGATGGTCGTCGGCACGATCAAGGCTGCGCGGCGCGACTCGCCACATGTGCTGTTCTACGGGCATTACGACGTCCAGCCGCCCGATCCGCTCGACCTGTGGCGTTCGCCGCCGTTCGAGCCGACGCTGGAGACGGGGCCGGACGGCGATCGGATCGTCGCCCGCGGCGCCTCGGACGACAAGGGCCAGCTCCTGACCTTCCTCGAGGCCTGCCGCGCCTTTCAGAAATTCGGCGGTCCGCCGTGCGCGATCACCGTGCTGTTCGAGGGCGAGGAGGAGATCGGCTCGCCGTCGCTGCCGGCCTTCCTCGCCGACAACGCCAAACGGCTCAGCGCCGACGTCGCGCTCGTCTGCGATACCGGCATGTGGAACGCGACGACGCCGGCGATCACGACCGCGCTGCGCGGGATCGTCGCCGACGAAGTGATTCTGACCGGCGCCAACCGCGATCTGCATTCCGGCGTCTACGGCGGCGCCGCCGTGAACCCGATCCACGTGCTGGCGCGCATCCTCGGCGACCTGCACGCCGCCGACGGCGCGGTCGCGCTGCCGGGCTTCTACGACGGCGTCGAGGAGCTTCCCGATGAAATTCGCACGCAATGGGAAGAGCTCGATTTCGACGCCGCCGCCTTTCTCGGCGAAGTCGGCCTGACCACGCCCGCCGGCGAGCGCGACCGCACGCCGCTCGAACTCGTCTGGTCGCGCCCGACCTGCGAGGTGAACGGAATTTCCGGCGGTTATTCCGGAGAGGGCGTCAAGACCGTGCTGCCGGCCAAGGCCAGCGCCAAGGTCTCGTTCCGGCTGGTCGGCAAGCAGAACCCGGACAAGGTCGTCCAGTCGTTCCGCGCCTTCGTGACGGCGCGCCTGCCCGCCGACGTCAAGGCGGAGTTCCGCGGCCACGCCGGCAGCCCGGCGATCACCCTGCCGATCAAGAACGAGGCGCTGCGCCGGGCCCGCCGCGCGCTCGAAGCCGAGTGGGGCAAGCCGGCGGCGCTGATCGGCTGCGGCGGCTCGATCCCGATCGTCGGCGCATTCAAGCGCGACCTCAACATGGACTGCCTGCTGGTCGGCTTCGCGCTCGAAGACGACGCCATGCATTCGCCCAACGAGAAATACCAGCGGACCTCGTTCCACAAGGGCGCACGCTCGTGGGCGCGCATCCTCGCCGCGCTCGCGGCTTGAGCGCGGCTGGACGGATCTCCGCGAAACCGCCAAGGTCGGACGCCGCGCTCCGCGACGGCGAACCGCGGGAGGACCCATGGCGACACGACTGACGATCCGGCTCGATTTCGCCGCCGGCCGCCGGCTCGGCGCCGGCAAGGTGTCGCTGCTCGAGGCGATCGAAAAGACCGGCTCGATCTCGGCCGCCGGCCGCCTGCACGCGATGTCCTATCGTCGCGCCTGGCTTCTGGTCGACGAATTGAACCAGATGTTCGCCACGCCGCTGGTGTCGGCCCATCACGGCGGCGCCAAGGGCGGCGGCGCCGCGCTGACGGAAGCGGGCCGGCGCGTCGTCACGCTCTACCGCGAGGCCGAAGCCCGGATGCGCGCGGCGGCTGAAGCCGAGATCGACGCGATCGAGGCCGCGCTCGCGCCGGCGCCCGAGGCGGTGGGGGCGTAGGCGCTCTGGCTAAAGCTTCTTCCCGTCGGGGCCGAACTGCTTGAGATAGGCGATCACGTTGGCGACGTCGGCGTCTTTCTCGAGGCCGGGGAACGCCATCTTGGTGCCCGGCACGACCGCGCGCGGCGCGCGCAGGTAATTCGCCAGCGTCGCCTCGTCCCAGGTGAGGCCGGAGTGCTTGTTGGCGTCGGAATAATTGTAGCCGGGCACGCTACCGGCCTTGCGCCCGACGACGCCGTTGAGCATCGGCCCGACGAAGTTCTTCGCGCCTTCGCCGATCTGGTGGCAGACCCGGCAGACCTTGTACTTGAGTTCGCCCGCGGCCGGATCGCCGTCGGCGTGAGCCGCCGAAGGCGCGGCGGCCAGCGCCAGCGCGCTCCACGCGATCCAGTGAACAGGCTTCATGCGCGTCTCCCGGCTCCGTCCGCGGCGGCAGGGTAGAGCCGAGCCCTTTAAGGATTGTCAAGGCTGGTTCCGCCTGCGGGGTTCGCGATGGGCCGCCGTTCGGCGGCGGGCGCGCGTCTCGCGCGCCCGGGGCGGCGGGCGCCGCCCCTCCCGAGCCCCTCCCGGTGACCCTTTGACAGCGCGGGCGCTTTGAACCAAACAGGCGCCGATGTCCCCGCTCGTGAAGATCTGCGGCCTCGCTACGCCTGCGACCCTCGACGCCGCGCTCGCGGCGGGCGCGGATATGGTCGGATTCGTGTTCTTCCCGAAGAGCCCGCGCAACCTCGGCTTCGAGGCGGCGCGCGCGCTCGGCGCCCGCGCCCGCGGCCGGGCGCAGGTGGTCGCGCTGACGGTGGACGCCGACGACGCCCTGCTGACGCAGGTGGTCGAGGCGCTCGACCCGGATATCCTGCAACTGCACGGGCAAGAGACGCCGGCCCGCGCCGCGGCGATCGGCGACCGGTTCGGCCGCGCGACGATGAAGGCGATCGGCGTCGCCGAGCCGGCGGACCTCGCCCGCGCGGCCGGCTACGACGGCGCCGCCGATTTTCTGCTGATCGACGCCAAGCCGCCCAAGGGCGCCGTCCTGCCCGGCGGCAACGGTCTGCCGTTCGACTGGCGGCTCGTGCGCGGCTTCGCCCCGAACCGTCCGTGGCTGCTGTCGGGCGGGCTTGGTCCGGACACCGTCGCCGAGGCGATCCGCGCGACCGGCGCTCGCGGCGTCGACGTGTCATCGGGCGTGGAAAGCGCGCCGGGCCGCAAGGACGAAACGAAAATCGCGGCCTTCGTCGCCGCCGCTCGCGCGGCCTTCGCCCGCGTGTCTGAAGGAGCCGTTTGAATGGCCAAGCTCGACAAGCCCAACTCCTTCCGCACCGGTCCGGACGAGCGCGGGCGTTTCGGCATCTACGGCGGCCGGTTCGTCGCCGAGACGCTGATGCCGCTGATCCTGAGGCTCGAGAAGGCCTATGCGGAGGCCAAGGCCGACCCGGCCTTCCACGGCGAGCTGAACGGGCTGCTCAAGCACTATGTCGGTCGGCCGAGCCCGCTCTATTTCGCCGAGCGCCTGACCGAGCGTCTCGGCGGAGCGAAAGTCTATTTCAAGCGCGACGAGCTCAACCACACCGGCGCGCACAAGATCAACAACGTGCTCGGCCAGATCCTGCTCGCCCGCCGGATGGGGAAGAAGCGGATCATCGCCGAGACGGGCGCCGGCCAGCACGGCGTCGCGACCGCCACCGCCTGCGCCCGCTTCGGCCTCGACTGCGTGGTCTACATGGGCGCGGTCGACGTCGAGCGGCAGAAGCCGAACGTGTTCCGCATGAAGATGCTCGGGGCGGAAGTGCGGCCGGTCACCTCCGGCGCGAAGACGCTCAAGGACGCGATGAACGAGGCCTTGCGCGACTGGGTCACCAACGTCGCCGACACCTTCTATTGCATCGGCACCGCCGCCGGCCCGCACCCCTATCCGATGATGGTGCGCGACTTCCAGTGCGTGATCGGCAACGAGACGCGCGAGCAGATGCTGGAGGCCGAGGGCCGCCTGCCCGACAGCCTGGTGGCTGCGATCGGCGGCGGTTCGAACGCGATCGGCCTGTTTCATCCGTTCCTCGACGACGCGAGCGTGGAGATCTTCGGCGTCGAGGCCGCCGGCCACGGGCTGAGCGTGGACAACGGCCACGCCGCCTCGATCGCCGGCGGGCGCCCCGGCGTGCTGCACGGCAACCGCACCTATCTGCTGCAGGACGACGACGGCCAGATCCTCGAAGGCCACTCGATCTCGGCCGGCCTCGACTATCCCGGGGTCGGGCCGGAGCACGCCTGGCTGCACGACGTCGGCCGGGTGAAATATCTGTCCTCGACCG
>CAMFKX010000009.1 GCA_945957375.1 uncultured Roseiarcus sp. | reverse complement strand
AGCGCAACCTGATCCAGAGGGTCAATGTCGGCGACATGCTGACCCGCAGCGCGGCGCGCGCGCCGGACGATCTCGCGATCATCGACGGCGAGCGGCGCTTCACCTATCGCGCCTTCAACGACCTCGCCAACCGGACCGCGCACGCGCTGGCCGGCCTCGGCCTCGGCCGCGGCGACGCGCTGGCGCTGATGTCGACCAACAACGCCGAGTTCCTCGCCGTCTACTACGCCTGCGCCAAGCTCGGCGTGATTTGCGTGCCGATCAACCTGTTCTGGCGCCACAGGGAGCTCGGCTACGTGCTGTCCCACGCGCGGGTGAAGGCCGCCGTCGTCGAGGCCGCGCTGAGCGAACAGCTGAAGACAGGGCTCGACGAGGCGCCTGCGATCACCGACATCGTCGTCGTCGGCGCAGCGCCGGACGCTTCGATCGGCGGGCGCCGCACGCACGCTTTCGCAGCGCTCACAGCCGACGCGCCGGGCGCCGAGCCTGAGGCCTATGTCGAGGACCGCGATCCGATTTCCTACCTCTACACCAGCGGCACGACCTCGGCGCCGAAGGGTGTCGTCAGCAGCCATCTCGCGGTCTACATCGAGTCGCTCGGCGTCGCCCTCGACACGCGGCTCTCGGCCAAAGACCGGATGACCGCGCTGATGCCGCTTTTCCACACTGCGCAGCTCAACGCCTTCGTCACGCCGGCGATCGCGGTCGGCGCCGCCATTCACGTCATGAAGGGCTTCGACGGACCCCGCCTTCTCGACGCGATCGAAGCGGAGGGACTGACGCTCGTCTTCGGGCTGCCGATGATGTTCCGCGCGCTGGTCGACGAACAAGGCCAGCGCGCGCGCAACGTCGGCTCGCTCAGGCTCGCGGTTTACGCGATGGCGCCGATGCCGACCCATGAACTGAAGGCCGCGATGGCGACGCTCGGGTGCGAGTTCGCCCTGATGTTCGGGCAAACCGAGATGAATCCGCTCGCCGTGTACTTCCGCCCCGAGCACCAGTTGAGCCACGCCGGCGCAGTCGGCACGCCCTCGCCCAACGCGCAGGCGGCGATCATGGACGCCGAAGGGCGCTTCCTGCCCCAGGGACAGGCCGGGGAGATCGTCTACCGCGGACCGCAGGTCATGACCGAATACCTGCGCGACGAGGCCGCGACCGACGCGGCGTTCCGCAACGGGTGGTTCCATTCCGGCGATTGCGGCCGGTTCGATGCCGACGGCGTCCTGTGGTTCGAGGACCGCTACAAGGACGTCATCAAGACCGGCGGCGAGAACGTCGCCTCGATCGAGGTGGAGAAGGCGATTTACGCCGCCGACCCTTCGGTGCAGGAGACCGCGGTCGTCGGACTGCCGCACGCGCGCTGGGGCGAGGCGGTCACGGCGATCGTGGTGCTCAAGGACGGCGCGGAAGCGGACGAGAACGCGTTGCTGGAGAAGATGCGCGACAGCCTCAGCCCGTTCAAGCGCCCGAAGCGGATCATCTTCGCGACGGCGATGCCGAAGACGGCGACCGGAAAGATCCAGAAGGGGAAACTGAGGGAAGCTTACGCGGGGGTCTATTCCGCGCGGGACTAGTCCAACGCATCCCCGGCGCTGCGGGCGTCGCTGGATCGAACCATGCGCCGAAGGCGCGAGGAAGCTCGCGACTGTGGCCGGGGCGACGCGGATCGGCCCGGCCTGTCCTCAGAACCTGAACACGCCGTAGCCGGGCTCCGGCAGCGGCGCGTTGAGGGAAGCGGAGATCGCGACGCCGAGGGCGTTGCGCGTGTCGACCGGATCGAGGATGCCATCGTCCCAGAGCTGCGAGGTCGAGAAATAGGCTGACAGCTGCTCCTGATAGGCCTTTCGCGTCTCTCCCCACACACGGTCGATCTCGGCCTGGTCGACGCTCTCGCCGTTGCGCTTCATCTGGTTGAGCTTGACCTCGGCGAGCGTGTTGGCGGCCTGGTCGCCGCCCATGACGCCGATCTGGTGGTTCGGCCAGGCGAACAGGAAGCGCGCGTCGAAGGCGCGGCCGCACATGCCGTAATTGCCCGCCCCGAACGAGCCGTTGCACATGACGGTGAACTTCGGCACGCGCGAGCAGGCCTGCGCCATGATCATCTTGGCGCCGTCCTTGGTGATGCCGCGGCGCTCGTACTCGCGCCCCACCATGTATCCGGTGATGTTCTGCAGGAAGACGAGCGGCGTCGCGTTCTGGTTGCACAGCTCGATGAAATGCGCGCCCTTCAGCGAGCTGTCGTTGAACAGCACGCCGTTGTTGGCGAGCACGCCGACCTTGTAGCCCCAGATGTTGGCGAAGCCGCACACCAGGGTGCGGCCGTAGTCGGGCTGGTACTCGTGGAAGCGGCTGCCGTCGACCACGCGCGCGATGATCTCGCGCATGTCGAACTGCCTCTTGATGTCGTCGGGCAGGATTCCGTAGAGCTCCTCCGGGTCGTAGGCCGGCGGCTCGACCGGCTCGCGCTGGCAGTCCCATTTGCGCGGACGATCCCACTGGGCCACGATCTCGCGCCCGATGTGGATCGCCTCGATCTCGGTTTCCGCCGGATAGTCGCAGACGCCCGACACGCTCGTGTGCATGTCGGCGCCGCCGAGCTCCTCCACGCCGACGTCCTCGCCGGTCGCCGCGCGCACAAGCGGCGGGCCGCCGAGAAACACGGCGCCGGTTCCGCGCACGATGACGTTGTAGTCCGACAGCGCCGGGATATACGCGCCTCCCGCCGTGCAATGGCCGAACACGAGCGCCAGCTGCTTGACGCCCATCTTCGAGAGCTGCGACTGGTTGCGGAAGATCCGGCCCGCCATGTGGCGGTCGGGAAACAGCTCCGACTGCAATTGCAGGAAGCCGCCGGCGCTGTCGCACAGATGGATGACCGGGAGCCGGTTCTCGATCGCGATGTCGAGCGCGCGCACGCTCTTCTTGATCGACAGCGGATACCACGCGCCGCCCTTGACGGTGGGGTCGTCGGAGCGAACGATCACCTCGCGGCCCGAGACGATGCCGATGCCGACGATTGTGCTCGCGGAAGGCGACTCGCCGCCGTAGGCCATGTTGGCCGCGAGCGAGGACAGCTCCAAGAACGGCGTGCCCGGATCGAGCAGTCTCGCGACGCGCTCGCGCGGCAGCATCTTGCCCTGACGCGCGAGCCGGTCGAGGTCGCGCTGCGGCCGCAGGTGCCGGGCGGCCTCCTGCCTGTCGCGGAATTCGCGGACGAGCCGGCGGTTGTGCGCGTCGTTGGCGCGAAACGCGGCGCTCGACGGGGTCAGCAGCGACTGAATCCTGCGCATGCGTCAGTCTCCCGCCCGGTCGAGCGGCTCGAGCTCGGCGACGATCTCGTCCTTGTCGAAGGTCTCGCCGACGCCGCGCTTCAGTTCGGCCAGCACGCCGTCGCGCGGCGCGGCGAGCGCCATCTGCAGCTTCATGCTCTCGATGGTGAGCAGCGTCTCGCCGCGCGAGACCGGCTCGCCCACGCGCTTGTGGACCTGAATTACGGCGCCCGGCATCGGCGCGCGCACGTGGTCGTGGCCGGCGGCCGCGGCGTCGGCTTCGTCGCGCGGGTCGACGAGGACCGCTTCGAAGGTTCGCCCGTCGATGCGGAGCGCCTGGCGCGCGCCGACATGCACGCGCGCGAACGACACGGGCCGACCGTCGATCTCGAGCCGATGCCGGCCGTCCTCCTCCTGCTGCTCCCCCGTCACCGTATACGCCCTGCCGTCGATGCGCAGCTTCAGGCGCGGGCGCAGCTCGAGAATCTCCACCTCGTGCGCCGCGCCGTCGAGCGTGATCGAAAAGCCCATCGTCAGTTCCTCCAGGGGCCAATCGAGGCGTACGGCTCGGGCGCGTCGTTGGCCAGGGCGCGGAATTCGCGAAAACCGAGCGCGGCGGCGATCAGCGCGGCGTGAAGCGCCCCGGGCGCCGGTGTGCGGGGCGCGAGCGCCGCGGCGTGCTCGGCGACGAAGCCGGTGTGCAGGTCGCCCGCGCGAAACGCCGGATGGTCGAGCGCCCGCCCGAGATAGTCGATGTTGGTCCGGACGCCGAGCAGAGTCAGCTCCCTGAGGGCGGCGATCGACCGGTCGATCGCCTCGTCGCGGCTATGTCCGTAGGTCACGAGCTTGGCGAGCATCGGATCGAAATCCGCCGTCACCTTCAGGCCGACCTCCAGCGCATTCTCGAAGCGCAGCCACGGCCGCGACGGCGCTTCGAGCAGGCGCACGACGCCGGTCTCCGGCAGGAAGCCGTTGTCCGCGTTCTCAGCGCACACGCGGCACTCGATTGCATGTCCGGCGACGCGTACGTCGCCCTGCCGGAGCGTCAGCCCGAGTCCCGCGGCGATCTCGAGCTGCAACTGCACCAGATCGAGGCCGGTGACCATTTCGGTCACCGGGTGCTCGACCTGAAGGCGGGTGTTCATCTCAAGGAAGAAGAACCGTCCGTCCGGGGCGAGGATGAACTCAACCGTGCCAAGGTTCCGGTAACGCGCCGCGGCGGCGAGGCGCACGGCGGAGTCACAGATCTCTTCGCGCAGCGCGGGCGGGAGGTTCGCCGCCGGGGTCTCCTCGATGATCTTCTGGAAGCGCCGCTGCACCGAGCATTCGCGCTCGTGGAGATGGATGGCGCGACCTTTGCCGTCGCCGGCGACCTGCACCTCGATGTGCCGTGGCCGCTCGACATAGGTCTCGGCGTAGATCCGGCCGTCATGGAAATAGCGTTCGGCCTCGCCGATCGCGATCCGGGCCGCCTCGCCGAGTTCCGCGGGCGAGCGCACGATGCTCATCCCCTTGCCCCCGCCGCCCGCCGCCGCCTTGATCAGCAGCGGGAATCCGATCGCCTCCGCATCCCGCCGGAACGCCTCTGGATCGCCGGTCGGGGTGACGGAGGGCGCAACCGGCACGCCCTGCGCGCGCGCGAATTCTCGCGCCGAGATCTTGTCGCCCATCAGGCGGATCGTCTCGGCCTCGGGCCCGACGAAGACCAGCCCCGCGTCGTTCGCCGCCGCCGCGAACCGCGCGTTCTCCGACAGGAAGCCGTAGCCCGGATGGATCGCCTCGGCTCCCGTGCGCAGCGCGGCCGCCACGATCTGCTCGATGTCGAGATGCGCGGCGACGGGCGTCGCTCCGCGCAACTCCACCGCCTCGTCGGCGCCGCGCACGTGGGGCGCGCCGGCTTCGACAGCGTGATGGACGGCCACCGAGGCGAGGCCGAGGTCGCGCAGCGTGCGCTCGACGCGGCAGGCGATCTCGCCGCGGTTCGCGATCAGCACCTTGCGGAACGGAAACCGGCTCATCGCGCGACGCTCCCTTCGCACGGGCTGTCGACGATCTCGGTCCAGCCCGCGAGGGGACCGCCCTCGTCCAGCCACGCCGCCGGGACCGTGATCGGTATGTCCATCAGCGCCTGGGCGAGCGCCTTTCCCTGCGGATCGTGCCTGAGCGAGGCGACGCCGCCGCCGCCGAGCGCTTCGTGAAGCACGAAGTTGAACCCGTTGAGGCCGGGCCAGTTGAAGCGCTCGATGGGGCCGCGCACGTAGTGCGCAAAATAGTCCCGCACCCGCTCCGCGGTCAGGCCCGCGCGCAGGGCTGGCGCGACCTCGGGGCGTCGCGCGACGATCCCGATGTTGGCGATGTCGCCCTTGTCGCCGCTGCGGCCGTGGGCGAGCGCGATCAGCGGCACGCAGACGGTCGGTCCGCCCGGCAAGGCGGACGGCGGCTCGCGGAAAGCCTGCGTCTGCGCCCGCGCGTCGGCCGCCTCCGGCGTCGGGATCTCGATGGTCTCTGCCCCGATGCGCACGCGAACGGGAACCTCCGACTTGTCGACGAGAAACGAGAACAGGCGGACGACCGGCTGCGGCTCGGGCCGGCCGCCGGCAAAGCCAGTGAGCCCCTGCGCCATGGCGGTCGCGGCGGGAGCGATCTCGCGCGCGAAGATCCTAAGGGCGTCCGCGGACGCGTGCCGCGCGGCGATCTTCAGGATCGCCTCGCGGGTCCCGGCGGTGCGCGCCGCCGCGCCGTAGGTCGCCTCGGCGCCGAGCGTCTCGACCGAGGTCTCGTCGAAGTCCGCGAACCCGGCTTCGGAGATCATCCGTCGCGAGCGTGAAAAAATCGCGCGTCCGACCGCCTCCGCCTTGTCCGCCGCCTCGCGCCCGGCGATCATCACGGTGGCGGCGGCCCGGTAGCCGTCTGGCTGCGTGGCCGAGGCCTTGTAGCTCGCAGGCGGCGGCGCGCCGCGCGCGCCGGAGACGCGGACGCGGTCCTTTCCGACCGCCTCGAGCCGGACCTCGGACCAGTCGCACGAAACGTCCGGCAGGAGGTAGGCCGCGGGGTCGCCGACCTCGTACACGATCTGCTCCGCCACGGTTGCGGGCGTGACGAGGCCGCCCGTTCCCTCCGGCTTCGTCAGCACAAAGCGGCCGTCGGCCGCGCACTCGGCGACGGGAAAGCCCATGTCGGCCCAACCGTCCGCCACGAGCCGCCAGTCGGTGAAAATGCCGCCGGTCGCCTGCGCGCCGCATTCGAGCACGTGGCCAGCGAGGCTGCCCGCGGCCAGGCGGTCGTAGTCGCCCGCGCCCCAGCCGAACGCGTGGATCAGCGGCCCGAGCGCGAGCGCCGAATCGACGCAGCGACCGGTCAGCACCACGTCCGCGCCGGCGTCGAGGGCGGCGGCGATCGGGCGGGCGCCGAGATAGCAGTTGATGCTGGCCACGCGAGCCGGGAACGGCGCGCCGCTGAACATCTCCACGATCCCCCGCGCCCGGAACTCCGCCTCCCGCGCGGCGAGATCGTCCCCCTCGACGACCGCGACTTTCAGATCGACGCCGAGGTCACGAAAAAGCGCCTCCAGCGCCGCCCTGCACGCGGTCGGATTGACCCCGCCGGCATTGGCGACCACCTTGATCTGCTTCTCCGCGATCTCGCGCGCCAGCGGCCTCATCACCAACGAGACGAAGTCGGTTGCGTAGCCGAGATCGGCGTTCTTCGTCCGCATGCGCGCGAGGATCGACATCGTGATCTCGGCCAAATAGTCGAGCACCAGGTAGTCGACGTTTCCGCGCCGGACGAGTTGCGCAGCGCCCTCCGGGCTGTCGCCCCAGAAGCCGGCGCCGCAGCCGATCCGGACAGTGTCGGACGCGGTCATCGTCCGGTCCAGACCGCGGGGCGGCGCGCGTTGAAGGCGGCGAAGCCTTCGCGGGCGTCCTGCGTGCGCGCCATGTTTGCCAGCATGAACTGCGCGTATTCGAGCGCCCCGTCGCGGCTCATCTCGCGGATTTTCGCGAGCGCCTGCTTGCCGAGGCGCTGGCCGGTCGGCGACTTGTCCACGATCCGGGCGAGCAGGGACGAAAGCTCCGCGTCCAGCCGCGCCGCAGGGACGGCGGCGGTGACGATGTCCAGCCGCGCCGCATCGGCCGCCGTGATCGGCTCGCCGGTGAGACAGAGGCGCATCAGCGTGCGATAGGGCACCACCCGCAGCAGGTAGGGCAGGATCATCATCGGAAACAGGCCGACCTTGACCTCCGGCACGCCCAGCCAGGCGTCGTCGCGCGCGACCACGAGATCGCAGGCGCAGGCGAGGCCGAATCCGCCGGCGAGCGCATGACCGTTCAGCCTCGCGACCAGGGGAAGACGGCAAGCGTCCATGCGCGTCAGCAGCTTGACGACGTAGTGCCGCGGGTCCGCGGCGTCGAGATGGAAGGGCGCGCCGTCCGCCGCCGGCTTCAGGTCGCCGCCGGCGCAGAAGGCGTCGGCGCCCGCCCCGGTCACGACGACCGCGCGCGCCTCCGCGTCGGCCTCGGCCACGTCCAGCCCGGCGATGAGCCCGTGCGCGACGGCTTCGTTGAGGGCGTTGCGGCGCTCCGCCCGGTTGATCGTGAGCGTGACGACAGGGCCCTCGCGACACACCAGCACGGCCTCGGACATTCCTCTCCTCCCAGTCTGCGCGCCGGCCGGAAATGCGCGTCCGGCGACAAATGATCGTAACTCATCAAGTCTGTCAACCGCGGCGGACGCCCTCGATCGTTGCGTGGCGCTCGCCCGCTCGGCGCCGAGGAAGCGCAGGGTTGACAGGGGCTGCCGATTATTTGATGAATCAGCTTCATTACGGCGCGATGCGACGCGCCGGCCGGCTGCGGCCGAGACAGGGAGGAGAGCCGTTGTTTCGCGACGCCCACGCCGTGAGCGCCAACCATGCGCCCTCTTTCGATCTCGACGCCGACCATCGGCTGATCCTCAACGAGACGGACCGTTTCGCGCGCAAGGAACTCTATCCGCTCAGCGCCCGAATGGACGCGGAGGAATGGTGGCCGGAGGACGCATTCCCGAAGATCGGCGCGCAGGGGCTGTTCGGCGTGACGGCGCCGGCCGAGTTCGGCGGCTCCGGCATGGGTCTGCTCGCCGCCGGCGTCGTCCTTCAGGCGATCAGCCGCTGGAACCACGCGATGGCGCTGTCCTGCGTCGCCCACGACAATCTGTGTCTCAACAACATCTATCGCAACGGCGACGAGCGCCAGCGGAGAAAATACCTGCCGGACCTGTGCGCGGGCCGGACGATCGGCGCGCTCGGCCTCACCGAGCCCGGCGCCGGCTCAGATGCGCTCGGGTCCATGCGCGCCACCGCCCGTCGGGAGGGCGACCACTACCTGCTCAACGGCACGAAGATCTACATCACCAACGGTCCGGTCGCCGACGTGCTGCTTGTCTACGCCAAGACGGACAAGGACAAGGGTCCGCACGGGATCTCGGCCTTCATCGTGGAGAAGGGCTTTCCGGGCTTCTGGGTCGCGCAGAAGCTGGAGAAGATGGGCTATCGCGGCAGCCAGACGGCCGAACTGGTGTTCGAGGACTGCCGAGTGCCGGTCGAGAACAGGGTTGGGCCCGAGAACCGGGGCGTCGCCATCGTCATGAGCGGCCTCGATCTCGAGCGCGCCATGATCGCGCCGCTGTGTCTCGGCGTCGCCGAGCGCGCGCTCGACCTGTCGCTCGACTACGCCCGCACCCGTCAGCAGTTCGGCAAGCCGATCGGCTCGTTCCAGATGGTGCAGTCGATGCTCGCGGAGATGTACGTCACGATCGAGGCGATGAGGACGTTCACCTACCGCACGCTGGCCGTGGCGTCCGAGGTCGAGATCGGGGAGGGCGGACGCGGCGATATCCACAAGCTGACCGCCGCCTCGGTCATGTTCGCAGCCGAAGCCGTGCACAGCGTGCTCGACAAGGCGATGCAGGTGCACGGCGGCGCCGGCTACATCTGGGACTCGGAGATCAATCGGCTCTACCGCTCGATCAAGCTTCTCGAGATCGGCGCCGGCACCACCGAGGTGCGCAAGATGATCATCGCCGGCGAGCTCTTGAAAGGGATGCCGGCGTGAGCGAGGACGGCGCCTTCGGCCTTGACGATGACGCGCTCGCGACCCGAGCGACCGTCTATGCGCCCGACGCCTTCGCCGGCAAGACAGCCCTCGTTTCCGGCGGCGCGGGCGGGATCGGGCGCGGCGTCGCGTGGCTGCTCGCGCGGCTGGGCGCACACGTGGTGGTGGCCGGCCGCGACCAGGCGAAGCTCGAGATGCTGGTCGGCAGAATGACCGGGCGCGGGCTCAAGGCGTCGCGCGAGGCCGTCGATATCCGCGACCCCGAACAGGTGGCGAGCCTGTTCGATCGCGTCTGGTCCACGAACGGCAGGCTCGACCTGCTCGTCAACAGCGCCGGCGGACAGTTTCCGCAGGCGGCGATCGATTTCTCGGCCAAGGGCTGGAACGCCGTCGTCGACACCAACCTGAACGGCACCTGGCGCATGATGCAGGCGGCCGCGCGACGCTGGCGCGACGCCGGGAGCGCCGGCAGCATCGTCAATATCGTCGTCGTTACGACGCACGGCCTCTACGGGGTCGCGCACACGATCGCGGCCCGCTCGGGCGTGATCGGCCTGTCGCGCGCCGTCGCCGTCGAATGGGCGCCGCTCGGCGTCCGGGTCAACTGCATCGCGCCCGGCGCCATCGAGACGGAGGGCTGGCGAGTCTATTCGCCGGAGGCGCGCACCGCCTACCCGCGCTCCAACCCGATGATGCGGGTCGGCTCGGCCTGGGACGTCGCCGAGGCGTGCGCCTATCTCGGCGGCCCCGCCGCCGCCTATGTCACCGGCGAGGTGCTGACGGTCGACGGCGGCGGCCAGCTCTGGGGAGAGACCTGGACGATCCCGAAGCCCGATCCCTTCCGGAGCTGAACCCTGTCGCGTCGAATCGACCCGACGAAAGAGTGAGGTGCGATGGCCAGGAGCGCAGCGAAACGGAAGTCGGCGGCGTCGCCGTCGACGGCGAAGCGCCAGGTCAACCGGCTTCCACCGGAGCGCCGCGTGGCGGACATCCTTCGCGCCGCGCGCGACGTGTTCATCGAGAAGGGTTTCCACGAGGCGCTCGTCTCCGACATCGCCGATCGCGCCGGAGTCGTCGAAGGCAGCATCTACCGGTTCTTCGCCAGCAAGCGGGATCTCCTCGTCAAGACCGTAGAGCACTGGTACGAGGACATGCTGGCCCACGACGAGGAGCAGTTCCGCGCCGTCCGGGGGACCTGGAACCGCATCCGGTTCATCATCCATCAGCATCTCGTGTCGATCCGACGCGAGCCCGCCCTCAGCCGTCTCGTCTTCCAGGAGCTGCGCCCCGCCCCGGACTACCGGAAGACCAGGCTTTTCCAGCTCAATCAGGCCTACACCCATCGCATCGTCGACATCGTCAAGGCGGCGATGGCCTCGGGAGAATTCCGCACCGACGTGTCGCCGTCGCTCGTGCGCGACATGGTGTTCGGCGCGGTCGAGCATCGCACCTGGGCGTTCCTGCGCGCCGAGGGGGATTTCAATCTCGACGAGACGGCCGACGGCGTGACGGACCTCGTCTATCGCGGTCTCGTAGCCCGCCCGGATCAGGAGACGGCGGCCCAGCTGGCGCCGAGACTGGAAGCCGTGGTCGAGAGGCTCGAGGCCCTCGCGGCGAAAGGACCTTCAGGGTGAGGCGACGCCCATCCTCGCCCTTGATCGGCGCGAGGACCGGAGCGGGAAGCCGGCGTGACGCGCGAAACCTTCAACAAGAGGAAGGAATCCGGGGATGGAAGCGAAGTTCGACACCGAGAGCCTTTACGACCGCCGCGCCGATCAGCGCTGGAACCGGGTGTGCGTCGGGGACATCACCGAACGCATGACATGGAGCCGACCGGACGAGGTCGCGATCGCGGGCTGGCCCGGGGCGTACTCCGCCGCGCAATTTTCCAGCCTCACCTGGCGTCAGGCCGATCATCTTGCCAACCGCGTCGCCAACATGCTGCGCGCCCACGGACTGAAGCGCGGCGACCGCCTGCTGATGATCTGCGAGAATTCGGTCGAGGCCTATGTCGCCAAGCTCGGCGCGGCGAAGGTCGGCGTGGTCCCCTCCGCGATGAACCCCGCCTTCGCGGTGGATGTGGCGCGGTATCTCGTGGGCAGGGTCGAGCCGTCGTTCGTGATCGCCGACGCGAGCACGCGGCCCGAGGTGGTCGACGCTCTGAGGGAACTCGGGACGCCGGTGAACGTGACCATCTGCATCGAGGGCGGCGTGATCCCCGGCAGCGTCGATTTCGCGGACGAGGTCGAGCGACACGGGACCGAGGAGCCCGAGGCGACGGTCCACGGCGACGACATCTACGAGCTGCTGTTCACCTCCGGCACGACGGCGATGCCGAAGGCGGTGATGCTGTCGCACGTCTACGCCTATCTCGCCGCGCACGGCTTCGCCCTGTCCTGCACGCGCGGGCTCGCGCTGGAATCCAGCGTATGCCTCGTGACGTTCCTGCCGGTCGTGTATCACATTGGCGATCAGGTCCTCGCGCTCCCGGCCCTGATCGCGGGCGGGCGGCTGGTGATCGGCCGCAGGTCCAATCCGGAGGCCGTGGCCGACGCCGTGATCGCGCACCGCGCGACCGCCGTCTGGGGCGGCGCGCCGCAATCGATCAAGCAGATCAGCGCCGCGCTGGAGGCCCGCGCGCCGCAGGACAGGACCCTGACCGTGATGTTCTACGGTTGGGGCGCGGTCGAGCCCGACGTGCTGCGCCGGCTGGAGAGCTGGAGCCGGCCGGGATTTCAGCTCGTCGGCATCTTCGGGCAGACCGAGTCGATCGCCTGCCACCGGTTCTGGCCGGCGAGCCAGAGGGCGCTATTCGACGCGACCGGTAGCTCCCGCAATCTCGTCGGCGTCCCGAGCCCTCTGCTCGGCTCCACCATCGAGGACGCCTCCGGCGCCGACCTCGTGTCGCAGGGACGGTTCAACGAGCCCGGCGAGGTGGTCTACCGCTCGCCGGTGATGATGGCCGGCTACTACCGTGACCCCGAGGCCACCGAGCGCGCCTTCGCCGGCGGCTGGTTTCGTTCCGGCGACAGCTGCCTGGTCACCAAGGACGGCGTCCGGGTGATGATCGACCGCTACAAGGACATCATCAAGTCCGGCGGCGAGAACGTTTCGAGCATGCGGGTCGAGGCGCGCCTCCACGCCCATCCTGGCGTGCTCCGGTCGGCGGTCGTCGGTCTCGCGCACGCGCGCTGGGACGAGGCGGTGACGGCGTTCGTGGTCCGCGCGAAACCGGAGGTCGACGAGCGCGAGCTGATCGACTGGGCGCGTGGCGGGCTGGCCGGCTTCGAGACGCCGAAAAGGATCGTGTTCGTCGACAAGCTGCCCGAGACCGTCGGCGGCAAGGTGATGAAGCACAAGCTCCGGGCGGCTTGGGCCGACATCTACCAAGACAGCGAGACGCCGGACCAGGCGTGAGGGGACGATCAAACCAGAGATAGGCCTCCATCGGCTTCCGCTTCTTTCAGACCGCCCAGATGCTCGAGGAGCGCGCGCAGATGCCGACGTCCTGGTGAACAATCTGGGCGTCTACTAGGCCAAACCGTTCGTGGAGATCACCGACGCGGACTGGCGCCATTTCTTCGAGGTCAACGTCGTGAGCGGCGCACGGCTCGCGCGCCATTATTTTCCGCGGATGCTGGCGAAGGATTGGGTGCGGATCATTTTCGTCGCGAGCGAGAGCGCGCTTATCACTCCTACCGAGATGATCCATTACGGGATGGCCAAGACCGCGCTTCTCGCGATCGCGCGCGGCCTCGCCGCGCAGACGACCGGCACGGGCGTGACTGTGAATTCGGTTCTGCCGGGACCGACACGGTCGGAGGGAATCGTCGAACTTGTCCGGTCCGTCGTAGCCAACAACAACGCGCCTGAGGCGGAACGCGAGGCCGAGTTCTTTCGCACCGTCCGCCCGCTTTCCCTGATCCGGCGCCTGATCGAGGCGGAAGAGATCGCGGCGCAGGTGGCGCTTCTCGCAAGCCCTCTGGGCGCGATAACGAACTGCGCGGCGGTTCGCATGGAGGGCGGCATCGTCCCGACGATCGCGTAGCGCGATCGTCGTCTGGGTCATTCACTTCGGCGGAACCCGGATTCAGGACAACCTCGCCGACAGGGCGCTCATCCCGGTCATGAGGCCCGGCGGGCAGGCCCGCCGGGCAAAAAAGAGCCAACTCAGGTTCCGTCTGTTTCGGAATGCTTGCGCAGGCGAGCGCCGGCGGGTCGTTCATAGTGCTACCCCTGCGCGGATCCGCGATTGTTGTTCAGCCTGCAGCCGCTGGGCAGGCCTGAAGTCGAACCAAGACCTCGCCCCAGATAGCGGTTGCAGGGCGGTGGTCACGCCGTTAACTTCCAGTCCCGCGACCATGGAGGCCTGCAATGGGTGACGATCCGCAACCGGACCCTCCGCCGGAGCCGCCGCCTCCTCCGCCGGAGCCGCCGCCTCCTCCTCCGCCGGAGCCGACGCCGCCCCCACCGCCGGAGCCGCCGCCGCCTCCTCCTCCTCCGGAGCCGCCGCCGCCTCCACCGCCGGATCCGCCGCCCCCTCCGCCGGAGCCGCCTCCGCCTCCACCGCCGGAACCGCCAGGCGGAGACGATGGCCTCGGAGCAGGCTGCCGGATGGAGACGACATCCGAGACCGAGCGTCGGTTCCCTGCGGACCAGCCGGTGCAGACCTGGCGCCGCACGGCGCATCGGATTACCGGCTGCGCCAACCCCAGCCAGAACACCGATTGGCTGTGGTCCGACTGGGTTCGCATCAGCTGAGCGTGCGAGATCGTCGCAGCGCGACCGGATAGCCGCGGCGGGCAGAGCGCGTTCGCTGGCGCTGCAACGACCGCCCCGGGTAGCTTGGCCTCCCGCGCCACCGCTGGCCTCCGGCGGCGCGGGACGCGGCGTTGCGCGCCCTGGCGTCGCCGGCAGCTCGCGCGGCGCAGGCCTCCTTCTCTTTCTCGCTCCTCTCTACGACAAGCGCGCGGGGATGGACGGCGGCCGTCGACGCGTCCAGACTGGAGAAGGCCGGCGGTCGGCAACGGCGAACGAAAGGAGGGAGCCATGGGCGCTTTGCCGCAACTGAGGACGAGCGGGAAGTGGATCGTCAACGCCGATGGCAACGTCGTCATCCTGCGCGGCGTCAACCTCGTCTCCAAGACCGGCAAGACGCCGGAAGAGCTCGGCTTCGACGCGCGCCACGCGACCATGCTGAAGGAACGGGGCTTCAACATCGTCCGCCTCGGGGTCGCGTGGGGGAACGTCGAACCCTACCTCAAGCCCGACGACGGCAAGACGCGCAGTTACGACACCCACTATCTTTCGAGCCTGAAGGCCACGATCGCGCTGCTGGCGGGCCACGGCATCTACACGCTGGTCGATTTCCACCAGGACGCCTACGCGCCGCCCTGGGGGTTCGGCTCGCCCGCCTGGGCGGTGATCTCCGGCGGCAAGGCCTTTCCCGGCAAGGACGTCGGCGCCAATACGCCGAGCCTCGGCTTTCCGCTCAACACCTTCGGCGGGACGGCGCTGTCGAAATTGCTCGCGCCCGACGGCGTCTCGACCGATCTCTGCGCGGCCTTCGACGCCTTCTGGAGCGACGCGGCCGCGCCGGCCGACGCGCGCGACATCCGCCGGGAGGGCCTGTGGACGCATTACGGCGCCATGCTCCGCTTCGTCGCGGCGTTCTTCCGCGACCAGGGCGGCGCCGTCGCCGGCTACGACCCGCTCAACGAGCCGACCCCCGGCTCCCTATGGACGGAAGCGTATACGCCCCCCTTCGGCTTCGCCAAAGGCTCGCCCGGCTTCGACGCGATCCTCGCCCGGTTTTACCGGGAATGCGCCGTGCCGAACCTGCGCCAGGGCCACCCTGAGGCGATCGTTTGGTTCGAGCCCAACGTGCTGCACGACATGGGCGCGAAGACCTTCCTGCCGGATCTGGGTTTCGACAACCTCGGGTTCAACTTCCACAATTACGACGAACTCAAGCCGGCGAAACAGAAATTCGTCCGGCCGCTCGCCGAGGCGCTGGACTATCAGAAGTCGGTCGCGGCGATTCCGGTCCTGTGCAGCGAATTCGGCGGGGCGGGGACGACGGACGACCTGGTGAAGGCTGCGGAGAAGGTGGGCGCCCTCAACGACGAGGCGATGATCTCGTCGATCTACTGGGCCTGGTTCAACAATCCGCGCTTCAATTTCAGCCTCAACGGCCTCGACCCGGACAAGGACCGGAGGTTTCCGTCGGACCCGCGCAAGCAGGGGATCGTGTTCGACCTGTCGGGCGATCTCTCCGACAAGACCAACGTGAATTTCGCGCTTCTGGACGCGCTGACTCGCGTCTATCCACAGCGCGTCGCCGGCACGCCGACGACGATCGCCTTCGACGCTGGACCGGCGCGCGTCTTCCGCCTCGAATACACGACCACGACGCCGGAGGGCCGTGCGATGAACGGGAGCCTGACGACCATCGCCGTCCCGGCCGCGCTCTACCCGGACGGGTTCGACGTGACGGTCACGAACGGGCGGGTCGTGGCGGGAGACGACCCGGGGATCGTGACAGTCGCCGCCGACCCCTCGCCGTCGCCCGCGACCGTCACGGCCGAGATTCGCGCCAAGGGGCGCTGAGTCTCCCGATCCGGCGGTGAAGGGCGTCGATTCGCCCGACCGTGGTCGAAATTCGGGTCGGCGGGCTGCCCGGCCGGCGCGCTGCGCCGGGTCGGCGGCAGTGTCCAGACGCCGAAGGGATGGTCTCTGCCGTCCTTTGGGTTCGCGTTGATCTCGGACTTTCCGTCGAGGACGAATCCGAGCTTGCGCGCCTCGTCGACGACGTAGGATTCCGGGACGTAGCCGGTTCCGGCGCGCGGGTCGGCCCCTTCCGGGGCGCGGTGCTGCTCGACGGCGAGAATGCCGCCCGGCTTCAGCATCGTGAAAAAGGCGCTGAGATAGGCGTGGGTCGCCTCGCCCTGGCGCGCCCAGTTGTGAAACGCCCGCGCCACCAGAACGAGGTCGACCGATCCGGCGGGAATGGCGTCGGGATGCTGAGGGCCGAAGTCGTACGCCTTGACCTCCCCGAACACGGACTTGTCCGCCACACCCTTCCAGAAGGCGGCGTGCGCGGCCTCGGGACTCTCCGCCGCGGGGGCGGACTGCGCGCGATCGGGCAGGGCGGCGATATAGACGCCGCCGGTCGCGCGGGCGTAGGGCGCAAGAATCTCGGTCCACCACCCGCGGACGCCCGGATCGACTTCGACAATGGTCATGCCCGACTTGAGGCCCCAGAACGTCAACGACTCGTAGGGATGGCGATAGGCGTCGCGCGCGCGGCTCTGCGGCCCGCGCCAGGCGCCGTCGATCGCCGCGCTCAGCGCAGAATCGGTTGAGTCCGCGTGCGCCGGGGCCAGCACGGCGAGGACAGCGATCCAGATGGCGGAGAGGATGAGGCGCATACGCCATCCTAACGCGGCCGCGTCGAGAAGTCGCTGCGCGATGTCGGCGATTTCGATCTCGGCCGGAAGGCAGGTGTCCAGCGTCGTTGACAAAGGCGCTGGCCTGCGCTGAATGTCCCGGCGAACGACCATCCAGGCGTCCTCGGACTTATCCGTCGGCTTCCAAGGTCGGACCTTTCGCGATGTTTGGGATGAGCGCGTGAGCACGGAGTCGAACGACCCCATCTGGCCGGGGTCCGCAGCGGCGTATCCGTCCCCATCAGCCGTGCTTGAACTGCTGAAACCGATCACCTGGTTTCCCCCGATGTGGGCGTTCGCCTGCGGCGTGACGTCATCGGGCGCGCCGATCGTCGCGAACGTCTATACCGCGCTGGTCGGCGTGATCCTCGCGGGGCCGCTCGTGTGCGGCATGAGCCAGGCATGCAACGATTGGTACGACCGTCACGTCGACGCCATCAACGAACCGCAACGGCCGATCCCCTCGGGGCGCGTGCCCGGCGCCTGGGGCCTCGCCATCGCCGTCGCCTGGACGGTCCTGTCTCTGCTGGTCGCCGCGACGCTCGGAACCTGGGTGCTGATCGCCACCGTCGTCGCGGTCCTGCTGGCCTGGGCCTACAGCGCCCCGCCGCTGCGGCTGAAGCGCAACGGCTGGTGGGGAAACGCGGCCTGCGGCTTTTCCTATGAGAGCCTCGCCTGGATCACCGGCGCCGCGGCGATGCTGGGCGGCGCCCTTCCTCCGGCGCAGGTCCTGCTGCTCGCCGTGCTTTACGGCGTCGGGGCGCACGGGATCATGACCTTGAACGATTTCAAGGCGATCAAGGGCGACCGGGAGATGGGGATTTATTCGCTTCCCGTTCTGCTCGGAGCGGATCGCGCCGCGCAGGTAGCCTGCGCCACGATGGCGGCGCCCCAGTTCGTCGTGATCGCGCTGCTCGTGTCGTGGGGGCGGTTGGTCGAAGCCGGCGTCGTCGCTCTGCTGTTGATCGGCCAATTGCTGATGATGCGGCGCTTCCTGCGGGCGCCGATCGCGGACGCCGCGTGGTACAGTGGCTTCGGCGTGCCGCTGTTCGTGCTCGGCATGATGGCCAGCGCGGTCGCGGTGCGCGTTTTCGCTGCCTAGCTCTTCGGTTCGGCCGATTCGATCGAGGCCAACGTGCGCGCCCTGGGTCCACGCCTGCTCGCATTTCTCGTGGGTCTGACGCTTTGCGCAGTCGCGATTTGGCGCCTCGAAGACGCGCGCTCCGGGCTGGTGATCACGCCGCTCGCGGTCGGCTCGACGCCGGCGACGGTCTACCGGCGCGCGGACGTGGCCAAGGCCCCGGCGGTCATCATCGCCCACGGCTTTGCCGGGTCGCGACAGTTGATGGAAGCCTATGCGCTGACGCTCGCCCAGGCCGGCTACGTCGCCGTCTCGTTCGACTTCGAGGGCCACGGCAGAAACCCGACACCGATGTCGGGCGACGTGACGCGCGTCGAGGGGACCACGCGGCTGCTGATGCGCGAGATCGGACGGGTGACGGATGCGGCGCTGGCGCTGCCCTTCGTCGACGGCCGTGTCGCGCTGCTCGGCCATTCGATGGCCTCCGACATCATCGTCCGGCAAGCGCTCGCCGATCCCCGCATCGCCGCCGTCGTGGCTGTCTCGATGTTTTCCGAAGCCGTGACCGCGGCGGAGCCGCGCAACCTCCTGATGATCGCCGGCGCCTGGGAGGGCTTTCTGCGCGCCGACGCCCTGCGCAACGTGCGCCTCGCCGATCCCGAAGCGCGCGAGGGCGAGACCATCGGCGACCCGGGCCGCGGCGCCGGCCGGCGCGCGGTCGCCGCGCCGGACGTCGAGCACGTGGGCGTCCTCTATTCTCCGACGGCGTTGCGCGAGGCGCGCGGATGGCTCGACGCCGTGTTTGGACGCGCGAGCGCCGGCCCGGTCGCGGCGACCGGCGGATGGATCGTGCTGCTGCTGGCCGGCGTTGTGGTCCTGGCCTGGCCGCTCTCGGAGCTGTTGCCGGCGGGCGAGCGGCTCGCGCCGAGGCTGCCGATACGGACCTTCCTCCTCGCCATGCTGGTCCCCGCGGCCCTGACCCCGCTGTTGCTGAGCCGGGTCGACACCCATTTCCTGCCGGTGCTCGTCGCGGACTATCTGGCGGTCCATCTCTTCGTCTACGGCGCGCTCGCGCTCGGGATTCTCGTCTGGAGCGGCGTCCGCATCGGCAGGGTGGCGTGGCTCGCCGCTTGCGCGCTCGCCGCCTACGGCATCTTCGTGTTCGGCGGCTCGCTCGATCGTTACGTCGCCTCGTTCATGCCGACGCCGGCAAGGCTGCCCATCATCGCCGCCATCGCAGTCGGCGCAGTGCCCTACATGCTCTCCGACAGCCTCGCGACGGACAACGGCCGGGCCTCAATCTGGCGCGTGTTCCTCGCGCGCGGCGCGTTCCTCGCGTCGCTGGGCGCGGCGGTGGCGCTGAATTTCGAGCGGCTGTTCTTCCTGATCCTGATCATCCCCATCATCCTGCTGTTCTTCATCATCTTTGGGCTCATGGGCGGCTGGGTCGGCCGCCGCACGATGTCGCCGGCCGCGGTCGGGATCGGCCTGGGGCTGATCATGGCGTGGTCCCTCGGCGTCACCTTTCCGATGTTCTCCTCGGGCTGAACGAGGACGGGCTTCAGAACATGGCGTGGTCGCCGCGCTTGATGGAAGCCTCGCCCGGATCGGGCGCGAATAGAAGGGTATCGCGCCGCGCGCTTGCTGCCGCATCCGCCGACAACCCGCCGGGCGTCGCCACATCGACCTTGCAGACGAGAACTGCCGAGAGCTCGAACAAGGTCAAATGGTCGCCCGGGCTGGCGCAGGGCGGATACCGGTGTGGCGCACCGGTAGGGCGCGCTCGCTGAAGCCGTGCGACCGACTCCGACAAGCGCGCCGCTCAGAACACCGCGTGGTCGCCGCGCTCGATCGAAGCCTCGCCCCGGATCAGGCGCGCATAAAAGTCGAACAGCGTCTCGCTTCCGGTCGAGGGCGTCGCTGCGGCGTCGTAGCGCCCGGTCGCCGGATCGAGAACCAGCATCGATTCCGTCGCGTAGTAGCGGCCGATGCGGGCGAGCTCCGCCTTTTCGGCGAGGCGCGGGACGAAGCGCCCGAGCCCGTCGAGCGCGAAGATGATGCCATCGAGCAGCGCCGGCGGCACATGCCGGAACCGCGGCTTGCGGCCGAGCAGGGCGAACAGATGCTCGCCCTGCTGCTTCGGCGTGATCGCGTCGCCCGGGCCGCCGATCGGCAGCACGCGGTTGAAGCGGTCTGCATCGTCCAGGCATTCGGCGAGGAAGGCTCCCAGATCGTGGTCGCTGATCGGCTTGCAGGCGGTCAGTTCGCCGTCGCCGAACAGCAGGTACGGCTGGCCACGCTTCACCCGCTCGATCTGCCCCGATAGCGACTTGAAGAAGGCGGTCGGCCTGACGATGGAATAGGTCACGCCCGACGCCGTGAGCGCCTTTTCGAACGAGAGCTTCGCCTGCTGAAAGGCGAGCAGCGGCTTCTGGACGCACATCGCCGACACCAGCACCATGTGCTTGACGCCGGCTTCGCGGGCGACCGCCAGCGCATCGACGTGCGCCTGATAGTCGATCGCCCAGGCGTCCTTCGGCGCGCCGGTGCGCGACGCCAGACACGACACCAGCGCATCGAAGCGCTCGCCGCGAAAGCCGTCGCGGGCGAGGGTGGCGGGGTCGGTCACGTCGCCGAAACGCACCGTGACGCCCTGGAGCAGCTTCGCCGAGTCGTCCGGCGTGAGCGCGCCGCCGACGCCCGCCCTGGGTCGCACGAAACACACGACGTCATGCCCGCGCCGCGCCAGCGCGCGCGCCGTGGCGCGGCCGATGGCGCCGGTGGCGCCCAGCACCATCAGGCGTTTGGACTGGGCGGACCGGACGATCGCTTGCGGGGCCGAGTCGTCGAGCATCGCCGCGCACTATCGGCCAACGCGACAAGCTTGGGAAGCGACGACGGGCCGCGGACGAAGGTTCGGGGGAGCGAATGTTGACGCACGTCAATGCGTCGGAGGCGGTTTCGCCGCACAGGAGCCGGGGAACCCGGAGCCAGGTCGGATGAAGGAGTCGCGCCATGGATAGACGGGAAGCAATGAAGTTGGCCGGCGCGATGGCCGTCTGCGCCGAGTTCTGGCCCTGCGGGCGAAAGGCGGAAGCCCGCGGCATTTCTGCCAGCGCCTTTCCCGATCCGCCCGGGCGTTGCTATCGCGCGGTCGCGGGGGCGCCGATCGTCACGCCTCTGAGGGACCTCTACAAGGTCGGTCCCGGGCCTTCCAGTTCGCACACCATTGCGCCGCTGCGCATTGCGGGCAATTTCCGCATCTGGCTGGACGGCCAGCCGGACCTCGTCCGGTCGTCGGCCGCCATCGAGGCGCATCTCTTCGGCAGCCTCAGCGCAACCGGCCGGGGCCATCGCACCGACCGCGCCATTATCGCCGGTCTGATCGGCCAGAAGCCTGAAACCTGCGACGCGGCGCTGATGGACGCGCTCGGCGACGCCACCCGGGTCTTTCCGACGACCATCGCCGGGCGGGATTTCCATATTGGGGCCTCAACGATCGTCTGGGACAAGGTCGACGCCGGCTATCCGTTCGCCGACACGGTCGTCATGCGGCTTGTCGACGGTCAGGGGAGGGCGCTGGCGGAGCGCGAATATTATTCCACCGGCGGCGGCTTCTTTCAGTGGAAGGGCCAGCCGCGCCCGATCTCGCCGGAGCCTGTTTTCCGCTACTCCAACATGAACGAGTTCAAGACAGTCGCCGCGGAATCGGGCCAGAGCATCGACGCCATCATGCTCGAGAATGAAAAGGCCCTGCTCGGGGTCGGCGACGCGGAGGTGACGGCTCACCTCGATCTCGTGCTCGATACGATGATCCGCGGAGTCGACCTCGGACTGACCGAGGAAGGCGTCCTCCCGGGCCCGTTCGAGTTTCACCGCAAGGCGAAGCGCATCCACGATCGCGCCCTCGCGGCCGAGGGCGGCGACAATTTCCTCGGCCGCCTGAGTTCGTATGCGCTGGCCGTCTCGGAGGGCAACGCCGCCGGCCGGCTGGCGGTCACCGCGCCGACGCTCGGATCGGCGGGCACCCTGCCGGCGGTCGCCTACCTGATGCAGTACGACCTCAAGGTTTCCCGGGAGGCGATGCGCAAGGGGCTTCTGGCGGCGGGCCTCGTCGGCCTGATCTGCAAGACCAACGCCAGCGTCGCCGGCGCCGACGTCGGCTGCCAGGGGGAGATCGGCGTCGCCTCGGCGATGGCGGCGGCGATGCTCGCCCATGCCGCCGGCCAGCCGGTCGAGGTGACTGAGATCGCCGCCGCCATGGCGCTGGAACACCACTTGGGCATGTCCTGCGACCCGGTCGGCGGTTTCGTGCTCATTCCCTGCATCGAGCGCAACGCTTTCGGGGCGCTCAAAGCCTACAACGCCTATCTGATCGCCTCGAACGAGATCGCCTCGCAGCATTGGGAGGATCTGGATCGGGTGGTCGCGGCCATGCTGGAGACCGGGAGGGCGCTGCCCCAGCCGTTCCGGGAAATGGGCACGGCGGGGCTGGGCGTGTCGATGGTCGGTTGCTGACAGGCCGTATCGGCGACGCGAAGGCGGAGGCCCTCACGACCGACCGCTGAACCGGCGGCCGCGCGCCGCCTCCATGCAGAATCCGGCGATCTCGGCGCAGAGCGCGTCCCATGCGCTCGCTGGGATCGCGAAATCGTGTCGGGCGTCGACGAGCCGGAGCGAGACGGCGTTGGACAGGGGAAAGGCGGTCGGGCCCTCCGGGCCGTTATATTCATCGAACCGGCCCTGCACGATCAGGGTCGGCGTCCGCAGTTGGGTCAGATGCGCGAGACGGCAGGCTTCGCGTTGGGCGCGGGGCGCCTGGAACGGGTAACCGAGGCAGATGACCGCCTGCACCGGCCGGGCGGTGGCGTAGAGCGTCGCCACGCGGGCGCCAGACGAACGACCGAAGAGGACGACCGGACGCGACGGCGACCAGCGCGCGATCGCCACCTCGAGTGTCGCAAGACGGGCCTGGATGTTCGTGATCGGTTGCGAGGGTTCCAGAGCCAGAATCTCGGCTTGCCCGCGCCACCCAGCAAAGCTTGGCGCAAGGCGCTGGCGCAGGTTGTCCTCGATTCGGAGATCCTTGGGATAGCTTTCGCCGGCGAGGAAGAACGCGGCTCCGAGGTCGCTCGGCGGCGTCGGTGAGAGATCCTGGGTCATAAGATGCCCAGATTGCCTGATTCGGCGTGCCTCCGTCTCGCCTCACCAGGCGGCCGTTGCTTGACCATGACGCGCCTTTGGCGAAAAAGACGCTGGCCGGCCGTAACCATAGGACAGGCGCGGGATCTTCCGGGAGCTTCTGATATGGCGACGATCTTCATTGACGGCGAGGCCGGCACGACCGGTCTGCAGATCCGGGAGAAGCTCGCGGACGCGAGCGGGATCACGCTCGCGAGCCTCGCGCCCGAGGCGCGCAAGGACCCGGAAGCCAAACGCAAGCTCTACGGCGAGGTCGAAGTCGTTATCCTGTGCCTGCCCGACGAGGCGGCGAAGGAGGCCGCGAAGCTCATCGACGAGATGGGCGACAAGGCCCCGCGCGTGATCGACGCCTCGTCCGCCCACCGCGTCGCGGACGGCTGGACCTATGGCATGCCGGAGCTGATCGCTGGCCATGAGCAGGCGGTCGCCGTCGCGCGGAAGGTGACCAACCCCGGCTGCCACGCGACGGGCGCCATCGCGCTCCTGCGCCCGCTGACCGACGCGGGCCTGCTGCCCAAGGACGCGCCCGTGTCGATCGCTTCGGTCAGCGGCTATTCCGGCGGCGGCAAGGCGATGATCGAAGCCTACGAGACCGGCAAGGCGCCGGCGTTCGAACTCTACGCGCTCGGGCTCGAACACAAGCACATGCCGGAAATCCAGCGCCAGTCGGGTCTGACGATCCGGCCGATCTTCGTGCCCTCGGTCGGCAATTTCCGCCAGGGCATGCTGGTCAGCGTGCCGCTGCATCTCGATCACTTGCCGGGAAAGCCGAAGCTCGCCGACGTGAAGGCGGTGTATGACGCCCATTACGCCGGACGGAAGCATTTCCGCGTGTTCGGCTCGGCCGAGAACGCCCGGCTCGAGCCCGAGGCGCTGAACGGGACCAACGACATCGAGATCCACGTGTTCGCCAACGAGACCCGCCGTCAGGCGGTGCTGGTCGCGCGGTTCGACAACCTCGGCAAGGGCGCCTCGGGCGCGGCGGTGCAGAACCTGATGCTGATGCTCGGGCGGTGACGCGGCTATCCTCGCGGGCGTGGGCGTCGTAGCGTCGCTTCGCCCGCCGGAGGAGACCCGCTTGATCACCGTCCATCATCTCAATCATTCGCGCTCGCAGCGCGTGCTCTGGCTGCTCGAGGAGCTCGGGCTGCCCTACGAGATCACGCATTACCAGCGCGATCCGACGACGCGTCTGGCGCCGCCTTCGGTCAAGGCCGTCCATCCGCTCGGCAAGTCGCCGGTGCTGGTCGACGACGGCGCGACGATCGCGGAGACGGGGGCGATCGTCGAATACCTGGTCGAGAAGAGCGGCGGTCGGCTCCGTCCCGAGGCCGGGACGCCCGACCGGCGGCGCTGGACCTACTGGATGCATTTCGCCGAGGGTTCGCTGATGACCCAGCTGATCGTCGACCTGATGCTGATGATGCTGCCGGCCCGGGCGCCGGCGCCGCTGCAGGAGCCTGTGAAGTCGGCGGCCGACGCGATGCGCCAAGCCTATGCCGCGCCGAACCTGACGACGATGTTCGACTTCGTCGAGGCCGAGCTCGCGGCCCGGCCCTGGTTCGCCGGCGAAGACTTCTCCGCCGCCGACGTGATGATGAGCTTCCCGCTCGAAGCCGGCGGCGCGCGGGCGCGCGCCTTCGAAGGCCGGCCGAAGATCGCGGCCTTCGTCGAGTGCATTCACGCCCGCCCGGCCTATGTCGAGGCTTTGGCCCGCGGCGGTCCCTACGCCTACGCGACCTGAGCGCGTGCGTCCGACGCAAAACTGCGATAACGTCGGACGGGAGGGCGCATGCGGGAAGAGGGCGATCACCCCGTTGCGTTTCAGGCCCGACCCGAGCGCCGCGGAGAAGGACCGATGATCACGCTGCCCAAGCTCGCGGCGGACGCGCTCGGGGACTTTTTGGCGACCGACATCGACGACCGCTTCGGCGTCTCTCACGCGCGCCTCGCCGAGGTCATCCCCTTCGCCGCGCAACTGACGCTCGAATGCATCGGCAACAGCGACGCCCTCTATCACAACGTCGAGCACACGATGCTGGTCACGCTCGCCGGCCACGCCATCTTTCGCGGCCGCGCGCTGATGGCCGCGTCCACGCCCGACGACTACGCCCATTTCATCGTCGCCTGCCTCACCCACGACATCGGCTACGTGCGCGGCATCCTCAAGGGCGACGGCCCCAACGGCTTCGTCCTTGACGGTGCGGGGCGCAAGGTGGCGCTGCCGCGCGGCTCCTCCGACGCTGCGCTGGCGCCCTATCACATCGAGCGCTCGAAACTGTTCGTGCTCGAGCGGCTGTCGACGATCGACGAACTCGACGGGACGCGGATCGCGAGCGTCATCGAGCACACGCGCTTTCCCTATTCGTCGACGCCCGAGGACCCGAACGTCAGCGAAGAGGCCGGGCTCCTGCGCGCCGCCGACCTGATCGGGCAACTCGGCGACCCGCACTATTTTCGCAAGGCGAACGCGCTCTATCACGAGTTCGAGGAGGTCGGGATGAACCGGCAGCTCGGCTACAATTCGCCCGCCGACCTCGTCGACAAGTACCCGAAGTTCTACTGGAGCAAGGTGTCGCCGTTCATTCAGGACGCGCTGCGCTACCTGAAGCTCACGGCCGCCGGGCGGCAATGGATCGCCGGGCTCTACAGCAACGTGTTCCGCGCCGAACACGCGCTAAGCGAGATCGGGCCGGAAAGGTAGAAGCCACGCGGGGCAGGGCGGCGCCCTGGAAAGCGGCCTTCCCTGCGAAGCCGGGAAGGTGTCGCCGTCAGGCGACGGATGGGGTGTGGAAAGCGGGACGCCGTCTTTGACGAGACAGGCGGCGACGGCGATGCAACCTTTCACCCCGGCGCGTCGGCCCACACCCGATCCGGCGCTTCGCGCCACTTTCCCGGCGAAGCCCGGGAAGAGGAGCCTCGCCTTTTTTGCGTCCCCGCCGCTTTTGCGTCATGAGGGCGCAATGAACCCTGCAGCCCGCGTCTCCGCCGCTATCGAAGTGCTTTCCGACATCGAGACCCGCCGTCGTCCGGCCAGCGACGCGATGAAGGATTGGGGGCTGGCGCACCGTTTCGCCGGCTCCGGCGACCGCGCCGCGATCTCGGCGCTGGTTTACGACGCCTTGCGCCGCAAGAGTTCGTCCGCTTGGCTCATGGGCGAGGCGAGTCCGCGCGCCGAGGCGATCGGCGCCCTCAAGCAGACCCGCGGGCTCGACGCGGCCGCGGTTGCGGCGCTGTTCACCGGCGAGGGTCACGCGTCTCCGCTGCTTACGGAGGTCGAGCGGGAGCGCCTGGAAACCGCGTCGCTTGCAGGCGCGCCCGCCCACGTCGCCGGCGATTATCCCGAATGGCTCGCGTCCCAGTTCGAGGCGGCGTTCGGCGCGGACGCGGCGGAAGAGGGGCGAGCGCTCGCCGAACGGGCGCCTGTCGACCTGCGCGCCAATCTGCTCAAGACCACGCGCGACAAGGCGCTCGCCGCGCTCGCCCATCTCAATCCGACGCCGACGGCGATCTCGCCCGTCGGCCTGCGCATCGTAATCCGCCCGGATGGACGCGGGCCCGCGCTCGCTGCCGAGCCGACCTACGTCAAGGGGCTCGTCGAAGTGCAGGACGAGGGCTCGCAGCTCGCAGCCCTGCTCGCCGAGGCGAAGCCCGGCATGCAGGTCCTCGATCTCTGCGCCGGCGCCGGCGGCAAGACGCTGGCGCTCGCCGCCATAATGGACAATCACGGGCAGATCTACGCCACCGATACCGACGGACGCCGTCTGACGCCGATCTTCGATCGGCTTGCCCGGTCAGGCGGCCGCAACGTGCAAGTCCGGGCGCCGAAGGGCGCGGCCGACGTGCTCGCGGACCTTGAGGGCCGCATGGACCTCGTCGTGATCGACGCGCCGTGTTCCGGGTCGGGCGCGTGGCGGCGTAATCCGGACGCCAAGTGGCGCATGCGCCCCGGCGCGCTCGAGCAGCGGATTAAGGATCAGGACGAAACGCTCGAAAGCGCGGTTCGCTTCGTGAAGCCCGGCGGGCGGATCGTTTACGTGACCTGCTCGGTGCTGCGCGCGGAGAACGAAGACCGGGTCGCGGCCTTCCTCGCCGCCCACGACGACTTCCTCCCCGTGGACGCGGCGACCCAGGCGCGCGCCGCCGGCCTGCCGGCGCTCGCCGAGCGCGCCTCGGCTTTTGGGGCGGGCCTGAGGCTCAGTCCGCGCGTGACCGGCACGGACGGGTTCTACGTCGCGACGGTCGTGCGGGTGTGAGGGGAACAATCCCCTCTCCCCGCGAAGATCAGGGAGAGGGCCGGTGGCGGCAGTCGAGGAGTCGCGCCATGAGCAAGTCGGAAGCGAAGCGGTTCGAAACCTTCCGGGAGTTCTACCCGTTCTATCTCCGCGAGCATCGCAACGTCGCCTGCCGGCGGCTGCATGTCGTGGGCAGCGCGCTCGTGCTGGTCGCGTTGGCCGCGGCGATTCTCGGCCGCAATCCGTGGCTGCTGCTGTTCATGCCGGTGATCGGCTACGGCTTCGCTTGGATCGGCCATTTCGTGTTCGAGAAGAACCGGCCGGCGACCTTCACCTATCCGCTATGGAGTCTGATGGGCGACTGGGTGATGTTCGCCGAGGTCGTCGCCGGCAAGCGGCCGTTCTGAGGGGCTGCCCGCGCGGTCGGGCCGAAGCCGGCGCGCACGGCGCCGGGCTCGCCGCCGCGCCTCAGAACGTGACGTTGGTGCGCAGCCCGATCACCAGCTCGTTCTTGATCTTCTGTCCCGGCTTCTCCGGATTGGCGAGGCCGGCGCCGGGATTGATGACGTACTGGACGTCCGGCTGGATCTGCCACGACGGCAGGATCTGAGCCTGATAGGTAGCCTCGAGGAACGTCTCCGAGGTCCGGACGGGAGTAAAGACCTCCGGCTCGAACGTCCGCATCTGCCGGTCGAAGCTCGCGACCCCGCTCGTCACACGGGCGAAACCGAACCCGAGCCCGAGCGTGTCGCCGTCGCGCCCGGCGAAGGCCCCGCGCAGGGTCAAGCCGCCATTGACGCTGAGACTGATCAGGTTGCGGTCCTGAAGCGTGGTGAACATCGGCCGGATGAAGGCGCTGAGCGTGCGGCCGGGCTCGCGTCCCCGCCAGAGGGGCTGGTCGGCGACCGCGTAGAGCGCGAAATTGTCCTGTTTCTTCGCCGGAATTCCGGTGCTCTCCGGACTCGCGAGCGGCGCGCCCTCGCCGTCGGTCTGCCGGCTGTCGAAACCCTCGCTGTCCCACCACGCCCCGATCTTGTAGGCGCCGGGCGGCGGGCCGGAGCCATCCTTGGGTTCCGGGGGGGCGAACTGCAGTTCGGCGATGGCGAAGACGCCGGTGTTCAGCGGAAAGCTCACGCCGTAAGGGTTGCTCATGGGGATGTTCGGGGCGTTGAGCGGGATCGGGCTTCCGTTGAAGACGCCGGCCAAGAGCGTGACCGCGTCCGACAGATGCGCCTGCGCGCGCACGCCGAGCCCCGCTAGCGGATAGGCCGGGCCGCCGGCGATCAGGTTCCCCGACGGCAGCATCGGCCAGCCCATCACGCCGTTCAGGAAGACGGCGCCGTTCTGGCTGATCATGAATTCCTCGTCGACGCTCTGCTCGCCGATCTTCACGTCGAACGTCTCGCCGAATTTCTGCTGATACCACAGCTCCCAGAGGCGCAGGCTGGCGTTGGCTTCGAGGCTGCTGACCGTCTGGAGGTTTAGAAGGTTGCTGGCGCTGAGGTCGCCGCCCCAGATGTGGAGCCCGCTGACGTTGAAGAGACCGCCGGCGAGGCCGAACGCCTGGCGCGTGTCCACCTGCAATTGCGCGGTCGTGACGCCGTTGGCCTCGAAGCCCTGGCGGACGCCGCCGGTCAGGTTGCCGAAGGTCTCGGCCTCCTCGAACAGTTGCAGCGTGACGCCGTATTTCGCCAGCGCCGGCCGCAGACCGCCGAGGTCGCCGAAAACGCCCGGGCTCTGCCAGTCGCCGCCGAGGACGCCCCAGGAGCGCGCTGCAGGTTCGGCGCGGGAGGGGCCAGCGACGCAGGCTGCCGCGATCAGCAAGGCGCCGGCCGCCCCCTTGCTTCGGCGAAACCGTCCTCCGCGGGGGGCTGTCCGGCGAAGACCCAAGTCGAACTCCAGTCCGATCGGCGCTCGCCGACCGCAAGGGGGCTATCGCTTCGGCGCGACGGAGCGATGACGCCCGCTCAGCCGGGCCGCAACATGTCCGCGAGCGCGTCCCGCATCGAGGCGCTCGGAATGCCGAACAGGCCGCCGTAGGGCATCTCGAGGTCCTGGATGACGAACACGGCGGAGGTGATCGAGATCGACGACAGAACGATCACGATCATCGTCGCCGGATTGGGCGCCGCCGTGAGCCCGATGCTGACGAACAGGATGACGAGCCACAGCACTAGCACCCAGTAGAATACCGAGGAGAACGAGGCCCGCGTCAGTTCGATCACCCGCCAGCGGTTCGTCACCAGATTCTGGTGCTGCTGCGCGCAGGCCGACTGCACCTGCTCCTGCGGCCGGCCCGACGGCTGGAGCGCGCGGATCTGACGGCCGATGTCGGAAATGAGCGCGCCGAGCGCGTGGCTCTCCCCGGTCAGCGTGGCGCTGGCGCCGTTAGGGTAGGGAACGCCCTGCGGCGGCGTCTCGTCCGGCCAGGTGCTGGCGATCACGCCGGCGGTGTAGCTGCGCAGTTCGGCGCGGATCGGATCGGCCGCCGGCCCGTAGTCGCGCAGGCACTGATCCATCTCGATCAGCGAGGACGCGAACAGGCCGCGCTGGTTATAGGCCGCGTCGAAGTTGCCCTTGACCGAGCTCGTCAGCAGGCCGAGCACGATGGCGGTGAACGTGACGAGCAGGTTGACCGTCAGCGGTACGAGTTCGAGCGCGTCGTGTGAACGGTGCCGCTCGGGAAGGCTGGACTTGATCCAGTACCCGGCGGCGGCCGCGGCGCAGAGGCCGCAGAACAATAGGAACGTCGGGAGGATGCCGGGCATGAACTCGGGCGTCTTCGGCAGGCGGCGCAGATGCAGGGATAGACCGGCGCGCGGAGCTTGTCACGGTCGCCGCCGTTGAAATCGGGGACGGGTCGTGGTCTGCGCCGACGAGCTCCCCGGGTGGAGGAGGAAGCGATGCGGTCATGGGTTGCAGCGGTCGCGTTGGCGGCGCTCGGCGGAGCGGGCGCGCTGGCCGCTGGGTCTTCGCTCGCCGGCGCATGGCGGATTACCGCCATCCGCGGCGTCGACGCCTTCGACGCAGGCAGGACCGCCTTCGAGGCTGCGGCTGACGGGCGCGTCAGCACCACGATCGGCTGCAACCGCATGGTCGGCAAGCCGGCCGTCGACGGCGACTGGATCACCTTCGGGCCGATGGCCTCGACCCGAATGGCTTGCCTGCCGCCGCTCGATCGGCTCGAGCGCGCCTACGCCGCCGCGCTCGCGGGCGTCCGGTCGTGGCGGATCGAGGGCGGGAGGCTCCTGCTGCTCGCCGCGGACGGCAAGGCGGCGGTGACGCTGGAGCGGACCCAGTAGCGGTCTCAGGCCTTGGGCGCCGCGGGCTCGGCGACGGTTCGCGCCGCCTCCGGCTCCCGGAAGGGCTGCAGGAGTTGGCCGTAGAGCGTCGGCGCTGTCGGCTCGAGAACGCCGTATTCCGCCGGCCACGTCCCGGGAAGGTGGTGCGTGCCGAAGATGCGGTCGAGCCAGGGGAAGATCGAGGCGTAGTTGCAGTTGCGCTGCAGGCCTTGCGAATGGTGCCAGTGATGGAAGCCGGGCGTGGCGAGCAGCCATTCGAAAGGCCCGAGCCGCCAGCGGACGTTGGCGTGGACGAAGAAGCCCCAGAAGCCGCCGACGATCAGCACGAAGGCCGGGATCAGCCCGTCGCTCATGCGCACCGGGTTGACGAGGCCGAGCGCGAACAGCGGCGTCAGCATGACGATCCGCGACCAGAAGAAGTCGACCGGGTGGGCGCGCACGCTGACCATGTAGTCGATCGCCTCAGCGCTGTGGTGGATCGCGTGGAAGCGCCACAGAAGCGGAATCTGGTGGCTCAGGCGATGCGCCCAGTAATAGGCGGTCTCGCCCACGATCATGGCGGCGGCGGCGCGCGCCCAGATCGGCAAGGCGGCGATCGCCGCGATCGCGCCGGGCATGACCTTGTGGGCGACGATCACGACCGCCGTCATCGGCGCGCCGAGCATCAGTCCCGGGAGAAGGCCGTTGAGGAAATAATAGCAGACGTCGACGCCGATCTGTTTTCGCAGCACCTTCTGGCGATGCAGGGCGAACAGACGCTCGAGTGGAACGAACAGCGCCGCGAGAATCGCCAGCCACGCCGTCAGGCGAAGCAACGTCGCGGCGAGACTCGTCAGTTCCGCTGTCATCCGGCGGCGTCGTGGTTGCGGAAAGGGTTGGAGACCAAGGGCGCCGGCCTCAACGAGACGACCGCAGGATCCGAACGGCGATCGTCAGCAAGCGCAAGACCCAGGCGAACCGGCGCTGGGAAACCGGCGGCCGGCGCGGCGCCGGAGGTTGCGCCCTCGGGGCCGGAGTCGTCGGCGCCGCGGGCGTCGACCAGGGCGATGGCACGGGCCGCTGCGCCTCCGCGGGAGGCGCGTCTTCGCTCGGCGACGGCGTCAAGGGCATTGGGGCGACTCGCTCAAGCCGCGTCGGCGGGAAACTGCGTCCGCGCGATCAGGGTGTAGGTGTGGCCCTGCGCCAGCAGGTCGCGATGGCGGCCGCGCTCGACGATCCGGCCGTGATCGATGACGCAGATCTCGTCGGCCTGGGCGACGGTCGAAAGGCGGTGGGCGATGACGATGGTCGTGCGCCCCTCGCACAGCGTGTGGAGCGCCTTCTGGATCGCCTGTTCGGATTCGGAATCGAGCGCCGAGGTCGCTTCGTCGAGCAGGATGATCGGCGCGTCCTTGAGGAAGGCGCGGGCGATCGCGATACGCTGGCGCTGGCCGCCGGACAGTTGCATGCCATGCTCGCCGCACGGAGTGTCGTAGCCGCGCTCGAAGTCCATGATGAAGTCGTGGGCGTAGGCGGCCTTGGATGCGGCGACGATTTCGTCTTCGGTCGCGCCAGGCCGCCCCATGGCGATGTTGTCGCGCACCGATCCCTTGAACAGAAAGTTCTCCTGCGCGACGTAGCCGATCTGACTTCGCACCGACTCGCGCGTCGCGTTCGCGATATCGACGCCGTCGCACAGGATGGTCCCGGACTCGATGTCGTAGAGACGAAGGATCAGGCTCATCACGGTGGACTTGCCGCCGCCGGAGCGACCGACGAGCGCCGTCGTCTTGCCGGCCTCGGCGACGAAGCTCACCGAGTGGAGCACGCGCTCCTCTGGGCGATAGCCGAACACCACCTCGCGAAACTCGATCCGGCCGCCCTTGACCTCTAGCGGGACGGCGCCCGGCGGGTCCTCCTCGAACTCGGGCGCGTCGAGAAAATCGTACAGCATGTTTACGCCGAACAGCGACGAGGACAGGTCGACGTGGAAGCGCGCCACCCGCTTCATCGGCTCGTAGAGCATGATCACCGAGGTGATGAACGAGAACAGGCTGCCGGGCGCGTTGCCTTTGATGATGACGGTGTAGCCGCTGTAGAGCACGACCGCGGCGATCGCGAAGCCGCCGAGACTCTCCATGATCGGGCTCGTGCGCGAGCTCACCGAGGCGAGCTTGTTCGCCGCCGTCTCGAAGCTCCGGATCGCCGCGCCCTGGCGAGCGCGCATGAAGTTTTCGAGGGTGAACGCCTTGACGATGCGCACGCCCTGAGCCGTCTCCTGGAGCGACTCCATCATCTGCATGGCGCCCTGGAACTCGGTCGCCATGATGCCGCGGACGCGCAGGCCGATCTTGCGCACGCCGAACGCCGCGAGCGGCACGAACATCAGCGCGATCAGGGAGAGCAGAGGGTCCTGCGACACCATCACGACCACCAGGCCGACGATGGTCAACGCGTCGCGCGAGACCGTGGTGATCAGCAGATTCAGCACGCTGCTGGCCGACTGGGCGATGAACGCCTGCCGGGCGATGAACTCGGACGAATGCGATCGGCTGTAATACGACACCTTCATCCGCAGCATCTTGTCGAAGATCCGCGTCTGGACGTCGGCGACGATGCTGTTGGCGATGCGCGACAGCGACACCTGCTGGCCGTAGGTGGCGAAGCCCTTGACGGCGTAGATCGTGATGATCGCCGCGGTGATCTCCCAGACCGCGGTCAGATCGCGGCCGACGAAGATCTTGTCGACGATCCTGCCGATGATCCACGCCGAAAGCGCCGTGGTCACCGCGATCAGGCCCATCATCCCGAAAGCGAACACGTAGCCCTTCCAGTGCTTGACGCCCTGATCGGCCAGCAGGCGGCGCAGCGTGGCGTTGGAAGGGGCGTTCAGGAACGACAGGATGGGATCGCGGACCCGACGCCAGAGCGACAATGAGACAATCCTTCGCGGCGCCCGACTCGTGGCACCTGTTCCCAACGGGGCGGCCTGTCCGCGCCCGACGGGGTGACTTCATACCACTGAGGCCGGCCGAAGGGAAACGTCCGCAAACGCCTTCGTCGTTACTTCTTGTTCTTGCCGTTCTTCTCCTCCTGAAGGGCGGCGTGGTATTTGCGCCGGATGTCGTCGAGGTTCACCGTCGGTTTCGGGTAGGCGAGCTTCAGGTCCTCCATCGTGTCGGCCATGATCTGCGACACGGCGAGATTGCGGAACCATTTGTGGTTCGACGGAATGACGTACCAGGGCGCGGCCCCGGTGCTGGTGGCGGTCATCGCGTCCTCGAACGCCTCGATGTACTTGTCCCACAGGTCGCGCTCGGAATAGTCCGACTCGCTGATCTTCCAGTTCCGCCGCGGGTCCTCGAGGCGCTGGGCGAAGCGGGCGAGCTGCTCCTCCTTGCTGATGTGCAGGAAGAACTTGACGATCGTCGTGCCGTTTTCGGCAAGCAGGGCTTCGAAGTCGCGAATCCGCTTGTAGCGGGTCTCGCAGGTCTTCTTGTCGATCAGCTTGTGCACCCGGGTGACCAGCACGTCCTCGTAGTGCGAGCGGTTGAAGATCGAGATGGAGCCCTTCGCCGGCGCATGCGGGTGGACGCGCCACAGGAAGTCGTGCGCCAGCTCCTCCGAGGTCGGCTGCTTGAACCCCACGACATGGACGCCCTGCGGGTTGAGCACGGTGAACACGTGCTTGATGGTTCCGTCCTTGCCGCCGGCGTCGAGCGCCTGAAGAACGACCAGAACCGAATGCTTGTGCTCGGCGTAGAGCACGCTCTGCTGCTTGAAGAGCTTCTCGCCATAGGCCTGGAGCTCCGCTTTCGCTGCGTCTTCCGATTCGTGCTTGCCCTTGAAGGCCGAGTCGAGCTTGTCGAGCTTGAGCTTGCTGTCGGGCTCGACGCGAAACGTCTTGCGATAGTCCATGGCATCGGTCCTCTGACGCGCCCGCATCGGGAGTCGGCGCGCCCGGCGCAGCTTCGGCGCCTTTGGCGTCGCCGTCAATCGGCGCCGATCCCGGTTCGCGATCCGGGCTTCGACCCGCGGCGTCGAAGCTGGAGGCAGGTGGCGGGCGAGCGCCGCCGCCGAAAGCACCCGAGCGATCTGGGTCGTGTCGCTTTACTCTACCCCGATTGTTTCGAGGTTTACGCCCGTCGTCTCGATCCGGAACGCCCAGGTGACGACGGCGCCGAGGATCGAGGTCGTGATCAGGATGGACAGCAGCGCCTCGCGCCCGATGTCGGCGAGCAGGATCGGGAACAAGAAGGCGGTGGCGACTGCGCCGATCTTGGCGAAGGCGGCGGCGAAGCCCGCGCCCGTGCCGCGGACCTTGGTCGGGAACACCTCGCCCGCCAGCAGGTAGGTCTGCGCGTTCGGGCCCATGTTGGTCATGAAGTTGAAGATCATGAAACCGGCGAAGATCATCGCCACCTGCGCGCCGCCGGTCGCCCAGGACGAGCCGGCCGCCATCGCGAGCCCGGCGGCGCATCCGACGAAGCCGAGGACCTGCAGGCGAATGCTGCCGAAGCGGTTGACCAGCAGCACAGCCGCGACGATGCCGACGATCAGAAAGGCGTCGATCAGGGCGGAGCCGCGCGCGGCGAGGGCGTCGTTGTTGACCAGATCGGCGATGTTGCGGTCATGCTCGACCTTGTGGCCGACGGCGCGGGCGAGAATGGTCGGCGTGAAGATGCCGATGCCGTAGGTGCCGAGGTCCTGCAGGAACCACGGAACCGAGGCGAGGATCGCAGCGCGGCGATACCTGGCAGTGAAGAGCTTCGCGATATTACCCTTGGAAGGGTCTTTTTCCTTCGGCTCGCAGAGGTGCACGACGGCAGGATAGCGCGGCGAGCGGCGGAGCAGGCGCGCCATCTGCGCTTCCGCATCGGCCCTCCGGCCGCGCGCCAGCAGCCAGTGCGGGCTCTCGGTGATCCAAAGGCGCGCCACTGCGACGATCAGCGCCGGGACGACGGCGACGGCGTACATCCAGCGCCAGGCGCCGAGTTCTGGAATGTTCGCGAGCACGAGATAGCCGACCAGCGTGCCGGTTAGTGCGCCGAGCGCCTGGAAGCCGAATCGCCGAGAACCAGACGGCCGCGCGCCGAACTCGGGATGCTCTCGGAAATCATCACATGCGCGGTCGGATAGTCACAGCCGAGCGCGACGCCGAGGCCGAACAGGAACAGGACGAGCAGCGGGTAGTTCGGACTGAGGACGAGCAGGCAGAGGAAGGCGAGAAAGAGGAACATCTCGAACACGAACATCCGCTTGCGGCCGAAGACGTCGGAAAGGCCCCCAAGTCCGAGCGCCCCCACGAGGATGCCGAACAGGCTGGCAGCGCCGATGACGCCGTGCTCCGTCTTGCCGAGCCCGAACTCCTGGGAGATCAGCGGCAGGGCGACGCCGGTCAAGAACACCACAAGCCCCTCGAAGAACTTGCCGAAGGCCGCCAGCGTCCAGATTAACCATTGCATGCCGGTCATCGGGGTCATGGACACGCGGGTGCCGTCGCGCCACACGGGCTCCTCGTCGATAAAGGACTGAGCCGTCCGCGCCGCCCCTACGCCCGCTAGCCCGCCGGACACCGTCTTATTCATGGCTTCGTTTCCGTTTCCAGACTGCTTCGGTCAGGATGCGCGAGAACGATGACAGGACAATTTCGCATCGCCCGCACGGCATACGGCGCGGGCCTCCATGATGGCATTCTTGTGGCGAATGACCTCGTGGGCGAGCCGTCGACTCGATTTCGCCACCAGGGCCCTGAAAGGATTGAGCCGCTTTGAAATGCGCCGGCTGCGGGAGCCGGCGCTGCGGCTACGCCGCCCCGGTGGCGACGGGGCAGTCGTCGCGGCCGCCCCATTCCGCCCAGGAGCCGTCGTAGAGGCCTTCGACCTTGCCGCCGGCCTCCTCGACCGCGAGCGCCAGGATCGCCGCGCTGACGCCCGAGCCGCAGGTCGTGATGACCGGCTTGCCGAGGTCGATCCGCCGTTCGGCGAAGATCGCCCGGAGGGCGTCGCGGGACTTCAGTCGACCGTGCGCCACGACCTCGCCGAACGGCAGGTTGAGCGCGCCCGGCATATGCCCGCTCTTCAGGCCGGGTCGCGGCTCGGGCGCCTCGCCCCGGAACCGGTCGCCCGGGCGGGCGTCCACCACCTGCGCCGAGCCGGTCGCGAGCGCCGAGCGCACCTCGTCGAGCGAGGCGACGAACTTGTCGTCGAGCCTCGGGGTGAAGGCGCGCGGCTTCGGATGCGCCGGGCCGGTTTCGAGCGGACGGCCCTCGATGATCCATTTGGTCAGGCCACCTTCGAGGATGCGCACGTCGTGCGCGCCGTAGGCGCGCAGCGTCCACCACACCCGCGCCGCCGCGAACAGGCCGAGCACGTCGTAGACGACGAAGCGCATGCCGTCGCCGAGGCCGAGTTCGGTCATGGCCTTCGCCAGCAGATCGGGCTTCGGCAGCATGTGCGGCAGGCCGCTGTCGGCGTCGGCGATCGTGTCGATGTCGAAATAGACCGCGCCGGGGACATGGCCGAGCGGGAACTCGATCACCCCGCGCCGCCCGGTGTTGGGCAGGTGCCAGGAGCCGTCGATCACGCCGAGGTTGGGGTCGTGAAGTTCGGCGGCGAGTTCCGCGGTGGTGCAGAAGTTGGGGGAGGTCATGATCCGCTTCCGGGTTCGGAAAGGACGATCCGCACGCGGCGGTTGATCCGTCCCTTCTTCTCGATCTGGGTGACCGCGGCGCGGCCGATCTCGCCGGTGCGCGCGACATGGGTGCCGCCGCAGGGCTGCAGGTCCATGGATTCGATCGCGACCAGGCGCACCTTGCCGGCGCCGCGCGGGGGCTTGACCGACATGGTCTTGACCAGCGCCGGATTGGCGTCGAGCTCCTCGTCGCTGATCCAGCGGAAGCCGACCGGCGCGTTGAGCGCGATCAGGTCGTTGAGCTTGCGCTCGACCTCGGCCTTGTCGAGCGTCGCCTCGCAGTCGAAGTCGAGCCGCCCCTCGGCGTCGCCGACCGCCCCGCCAGTGACCGGATAGGGCAGGGCGACGGAGAGGAGATGCAGGGCGGTGTGCGCGCGCATCCGCCGGTAGCGCTTTTCCCAGTCGATCCGCGCCGTGACCGTGGCGCCGGGCGCGGGGAGGGGCGCGCCTTCGGCGGGAACGTGCAGGATGGTCTTGCGGTCGGCGTCGTAGACCGTGTTGACGATCGGGACGAAAGCGCCGCCTTCGAGGACCAGCGCGCCCTGATCGCCGGGCTGACCGCCGCCTTGGGGATAGAACACGGTGCGGTCGAGGACGACGCCGCGGGCCTCCGCCGAGACGACTGTCGCCGGAGTCTCCTGGCGATAAGCGTCGTCGCGGAAAAGCGTCTCGGTCATCGGACGAAAACCTCGGGCGCCTGGCCCTTGGCTTCGAGCCAGGCGGGAACGGACAGTTGCTTCGACCTCAGGAAGTCCGGGTTGAACAGTTTCGACGCGTAGCGGGCGCCGGAGTCGCACAAGATGGTCACGATCGTATGGCCGGCCCCGAGTTCGCGCGCCAGCCGGATCGCGCCGGCGATGTTGACGCCCGACGAGCCGCCGAGCAGCAGCCCTTCCTGGACCACCAGATCGAACACGATTGGCAGCGCCTCCTCGTCGGGGATCTGGAAGGCGAGGTCGACCGGCGCGCCCTCGAGATTGGCGGTGATCCGCCCCTGGCCGATTCCTTCAGTGATCGACGAGCCGGACGCCTTGAGTTCGCCGGTCGTGTAATAGGCGTAGAGCGACGCGCCCGGCGGGTCGGCGAGCCCGATCTTGATGTTGCGGTTCCGCTCCTTGAGCGCCATGCCGACGCCCGCGAGCGTGCCGCCCGAGCCGACGGCGCATACGAAGCCGTCGACCTTGCCGTCTAGGTCGTCGTAGATCTCCGGTCCCGTCGTCTCATAGTGGCCCTGTCGATTGGCGACGTTGTCGAACTGGTTGGCCCAGACGGCGCCGCCGGGCTCGGTCTTCGCCAGCGCCTCGGCCAGCCGGCCGGAGTAGCGCACGTAGTTGTTCGGATTGGCGTAGGGGACCGCCGGAACCTCGATCAGCTCCGCCCCCGCCATGCGCAGCATGTCCTTCTTCTCCTGCGACTGGGTGTCGGGGATGACGATCACCGTTCGATAGCCGAGGGCGGCCGCGACCATGGCGATGCCGATGCCGGTGTTGCCCGCGGTGCCCTCGACGATGACGCCGCCGGGACGCAGCGCGCCGCGGGCGATCGCGTCCTTGACGATCGCGATCGCGGCCCTGTCCTTCACCGAGCCGCCCGGATTCATGAACTCGGCCTTGCCGAGGATCGTGCAGCCCGTCGCCTCCGACGCCGCGCGGAGGCGAATAAGCGGCGTGCGCCCTATGGCGTCGACGACATCGCGACGAACCGTCATGCAAAATTCCCGTGTTATTTCCGGAATGTTACGCCCGTCCGCCGGGTTGCGACAAGCGCCGTCCAAGAAACCATTGTGCGCCGGCGAACCTGAAGATCGCCCGGGACGCCGCGAGGCGTAAACGCCAATCCGCCCGGCAGGCGACGCGAACCTAGTCGGCCGATGGCGGGCCGAGCCGATAGACTCCACGAAAATCGGTCGGATCCACGACCTTGCCTTTGCGATAGATGACCAATCGACCGTCGAGCGCAAGGCGGACCGCCGCCCGCCGCACAGCGGTCAGGTGCGACCGCCAACCGAGTTCGTCCTCGCCGCGCGAATCTGCGTACGCCTTGGCGGCGTCGATCGGAGAGATCGACCCTCTCGATGGCGCATGTCTGCAAAGCTCGACCAATAACGAGTCGAGGTTCGGGGGCGCGTCTTGCGTCGTCATCGGGCACGTCTCGACGACCGCCCCCGAGTCGTCAAGTCGATCCCGACGCGAAATGTTCTCGCAAAGGGAGGCTCTTCTTGCGTTCTGCATTCGCCTGATGACATTATGGGCAACATGGAGAGTGCACAAAAATTGGGCGGCCGGAGTTCGATCGCTGTTGGTTCCCTGCGGCTTGACGGGACGGCGATGCTCGCTCCGATGTCCGGCGTCTCCGACCTCGGCATGAGGAGACTCGCGCGCCGGTTCGGCGCCTCCCTTGCGTTTTCCGAGATGGTGGCTGCCGAAGCCTTCCTCGAAGGCGACGCGGAGGCCGCCGTTCGCGCGGAGGGCGAGGGCGTTTCGCCGCATGCGGTGCAGTTGGTCGGACGCGAGCCGGCGGCGATGGCGGAGACGGCGCGCCGGGTCGCGGGCGCCGGCGCGGAGATCATCGACATCAACATGGGGTGCCCGGCGCGGCGCGTGTCGGGGGCGCTCGCGGGCGCAGCCCTCATGCGCGATCTCGACCACGCGGAGCGTTTGATATCGGCGGTGGTCCAGGCGTCCTCGGTTCCTGTGACCCTCAAGATGCGGCTCGGATGGGATGCCGCCTCGCTCAACGCGCCGGAACTCGCGGCTCGTGCGGAGCGGGTCGGCGTCCAGATGGTGATCGTGCATGGCCGCACGCGTGCGCAATTCTACGAGGGCCGGGCCGACTGGACGGCTGCGCGCGCCGTGGTCGACGCCGTCTCCGTCCCGGTTGTGGTCAACGGCGACTGCGCCAGCCTTGATGACGCGGTCGCGATGCTGACGTGCTCGGGAGCGCAAGGCGTGATGGTCGGCAGGGCAGCGGTCGGCGCGCCCTGGCTCGTCGGCGCAATTTCGCGAGCGCTCGCCGAGGGCGGGCCGGTCCGGCTGCCGGGAGTTGACCTCCGCCGCGAGGCGGCTGTTCAGCACCTCGACTGGCTTCTCGGGAAGCTTGGCGTCCGCGCCGGGCTTCGCCACGCACGAAAACATCTCGCGGCCTATGCCGAGGCGGCGGGCGCTTCTGCCGCCCTGCGGCTCGAACTGGTCACGACTGACGACGCAAGGCGCGCGACAGTCCTTCTCGAACGCGCCTTCGACGGTGAAATCCTGGAGGACGCGGCTTGACGGCGCCTTTCAACCGCCCGCGCCCGGACGCGTTGAAGATTCTGAATGCGCTTGCGCAGCCGCTGGTCACGGTCGACGGGCACGGCCTCGTGGTCGACGCCAACATCGCGGCCGAGAACTTCTTCGACATGGGACGCGGAACACTGCTGCGCTCCCGGCTCGAGGAACTCCTGCCGTTCGGCTCCCCCGTCCTTGGCCTGGTCGCCGACACGCGCAAGAATAACGCGACCGTGGCGGGCTATAAGATCGACATCTCGACGCAGAGGACCGGCAATCGCGGCCCTGTCGACGTTTTCATCGCTCCCTTGCCGCCAGCGGGAGAATCCGTCGCAATCATGCTTCAGGAACGGGCAATTGCTGAAAAAATAGACAGGCAATTGACCCATCGCAGCGCCGCCCGCTCGGTGACGGCGCTCGGCGCCATGCTTGCGCATGAGATCAAGAACCCGCTTTCGGGCATTCGCGGCGCGGCTCAGTTGCTCGAGGCAGGCGTCGGCGACGAGGACCGTGCGCTGACCCGGCTGATTTGCGACGAGACCGACCGGATCGTGAAACTGGTCGACCGGATGCAGTCCTTCGCGGATTCGACCCCTTCGCAATGGGAAAGCCTCAACATTCACGCGGTGCTCGATCACGTGAAGCGACTGGCTCAGGCCGGCTTTGCTCGCCATGTCCGGCTCGTGGAAAATTATGATCCCTCGCTTCCGCCGATCCACGGTTCGCGCGACCAACTGATCCAGGTCTTCCTCAATCTCATCAAGAACGCCGCTGAGGCTATTGGAGAAGACGGCATCGACGGAGAAATCACAATCACGACCGCCTATCGTCCCGGGGTCCGGTTGCGCTCCGGCAAGAACGCGGAGCCGGTGTCGCTGCCGCTCGAAATCTGCGTGCGCGACAATGGTCCCGGGATTCCGGCGGACATCGCGGCCAACCTGTTCGATCCGTTCGTCACCACCAAGGCTCAGGGTTCTGGTCTGGGACTTGCACTGGTAGCCAAACTTGTGGGCGATCACGGCGGCATCGTCGAGTGCGAGTCGCATCCGCGCAGGACGACGTTCCGCGTTCTCATGCCGCTGCAGTCGAATCGTCCCCGAGGCACGGCCTGATGGCGTCGGGTGGGTGGTTGGCGAAGGAGCGTTGCGGATGCCGTCAGGGCAAATTCTGGTTGCGGACGACGACGCTGGCATACGCACCGTTCTGAATCAGGCTCTGTCGCGGGCTGGCTACGAAGTTCGCTCGACCGGGACGGTGGCGGGCCTCTGGCGTTGGGTTGCGGCCGGGGAGGGCGACCTGGTGATCACCGACGTGGTGATGCCCGACGACAACGCCTTCGATCTCCTGCCGCGGATCAAACGCATTCGCCCCGACCTGCCGATCATCGTGATGAGCGCGCAGAATACGTTCATGACGGCGATCAAGGCGTCGGAGCGCGGCGCATACGAATATCTGCCCAAACCGTTCGACCTGCGCGAGCTGGTGTCCATCGTGGGGCGCGCCCTCGCCGAGCCGAAGCGGCGGCGCGAGGAGCCCGACGACCACGCGCCGACCGAGGTCATGCCGATCGTCGGCCGTTCGCCCGCGATGCAGGACATCTTCCGGGTGCTGGCGCGGCTGATGCAGACCGACCTCACCGTGATGATCTCCGGCGAATCCGGCACCGGGAAGGAGCTCGTCGCGCGCGCCCTGCACGACTACGGCAAGCGCAAGGGCGGGCCGTTCGTCGCTATCAACATGGCCGCGATTCCGCGCGACCTGATCGAGAGCGAGCTTTTCGGCCACGAGAAGGGCGCGTTCACCGGCGCCGCCGCCCGCTCGGTCGGGCGGTTCGAACAAGCCGAGGGCGGCACGTTGTTCCTCGACGAGATCGGCGACATGCCGATGGAGGCCCAGACGCGCCTCCTGCGCGTGCTCCAGCAGGGCGAATACACCACCGTCGGCGGCCGCACGCCGATCAAGACCAACGTGCGGATCGTCGCCGCCACCAACAAGGACTTGCGCTTTGCGATCCAGCAGGGCGCCTTCCGCGAGGATCTGTTCTTCCGGCTCAACGTCGTGCCGCTTCGGCTGCCGCCGCTTCGCGAGCGCCCGGAGGACGTTCCCGACCTGGTGCGCGCCTTCTTCCAGCGCGGCGCGCTCGAGGGGCTGCCGATCAAGGCGTTCGAGCCGGCGGCGATGGAGCGGTTGAAGCGCTATCCCTGGCCGGGGAACGTCAGGGAGCTGGAAAACCTGACGCGCCGCCTCGCCGCGCTTTATCCGCAGGACGTGATCTCCGAAAGCCTGATCGAAACCGAACTCAGCGCGGGCGGTCCGCCGTCCGTCGCGGCCGCGCCCGTCGCCGGCGAGGACTCGCGCCATCGCCAGCCTTCGCCCAGTCCGATCAGCGGCGAAGGCTTCACCGGGGCGATGGAGCGCGCGATCGCCGATCTCTTCCGATCGTTCGGCGGCGCCACGCCCCAGGTCGGCCTCTATCACCGGGTCCTACACGACCTCGAAGCGCCGTTGATCGCGGCGACCCTGGCGGTGACGCGCGGGAATCAGATCAAGGCCGCGGAAATCCTTGGCCTCAACCGCAACACGCTGCGAAAGAAGATTCGAGACCTCAATCTCCGCGACATGCCGACTTTCCGATGAAAGGAAGCGGTTCACGTAAACCGCTTCGGTTGACGTCGGGCGCGCCAGAGGCTATATGCGCCCAATCCCGAATGCGTTCAGGGTCCCGGCGCCGATTGAGAGCGCGTGGGACTTTTTGCGTTTGACCGGGGTGTCTCGACAGGGGCCGGCCTCCACCGGACGTCGAGAGGGTCTCAACCGCGGCGCCACAGCTTTGCCTGAGCGCCGCCGACATGGAGATTTGGGCTTATGGCTCGTATCGCAGGCGTCAATATTCCGACCAACAAGCGTGTCGTGATCGCGCTCCAGTATATTCACGGCATCGGCCCGAAGAAGGCCGAAGAGATTTGCGAGAAGGTTCACATTCCTGCCGAGCGCCGCGTCGCGCAGCTGTCCGACGCGGAAGTGCTGCAGATCCGCGAGACGATCGACCGCGACTATCTCGTCGAGGGCGACCTTCGCCGCGAGGTGTCCATCAACATCAAGCGTCTGATGGATCTGGGCGCGTACCGCGGCTTGCGCCATCGCAAGCAGCTTCCGGTCCGCGGCCAGCGCACCCACACCAACGCGCGCACCCGCAAGGGCAAGGCGAAGCCGATCGCCGGCAAGAAGAAGTGATCCTCTTCGTTTCAACCCTTTTTGGAATTGACGCGCTCGAGCGCGCTTGAAGGACCGAACAATGGCAAAAGAGGCAACCCGCGTCCGCCGTCGCGAACGCAAGAACATCGTGTCGGGCGTGGCCCATGTGAACTCGACGTTCAACAACACTATGATCACCATCACCGACGCGCAGGGCAACACGATTTCCTGGTCGTCGGCCGGCACTATGGGCTTCAAGGGCTCGCGTAAGTCGACGCCGTTCGCCGCTCAGATCGCCGCCGAGGACGCCGTCCGCAAGGCGTCCGAGCACGGCATGCGCACGCTCGAAGTCGAAGTTTCCGGCCCGGGCTCGGGGCGTGAGTCGGCTCTGCGCGCGATCCAGGCGGCGGGTTTCACCGTAACCTCAATCCGCGACGTGACGCCGATTCCGCACAACGGCTGCCGTCCGCGCAAGCGCCGCCGCGTCTGACGCCCACGGCGCGCCGATCGCTTCGTCCCGATCTGCGCGCCCATGCGGGCTGAGGCGCGCGCTTTGCCGGACGAAACGCGCATATTTCTAAGGGAAGGCTCCGTCCCGTGATCCAGAAGAACTGGCAAGAACTGATCAAGCCGAAGAAGCTCGAGGTGACGCCCGGCGACGACAGTCGGCGCATCGCGACCGTCGTCGCCGAGCCGCTCGAGCGTGGCTTCGGTCAGACGCTCGGCAACTCGTTGCGTCGCGTGCTGCTGTCCTCGCTGCAGGGGGCGGCCGTCACATCGATCCACATCGACGGCGTCCTGCACGAGTTCTCGTCGATCCCCGGCGTCCGCGAAGACGTCGTCGACATCGTGCTCAACGTCAAGGATATCGCGGTCAAGATGCAGGGCGAGGGCGTCAAGCGTCTGGTGCTCAAGCGTCGCGGTCCCGGTCCGGTCACCGCCGGCGACATCCAGACCACTGGCGACATCCAGATCCTCAATCCCGGCCTGGTGATCTGCAACCTCGACGAGGGCGCGGACCTGCGCATCGAGTTCACCGTGCAGGCTGGCAAGGGCTATGTCCCGGCCGACCGCAACCGGGCCGAGGATTCGCCGATCGGCCTCCTGCCGATCGACAGCATGTTCTCTCCGGTGAAGAAGGTGAGCTATCGCGTCGAGGCGACCCGCGAGGGGCAGGACCTCGACAAGGACAAGCTGACCATGACGATCGAGACCAACGGCGCCATCACGCCGGAGGACTCGCTCGCCTACGCCGCCCGCATCCTGCAGGACCAGCTCGCGGTGTTCGTCACCTTCGAGGAGCCGCGTCGCGAGGA
>CAMFKX010000008.1 GCA_945957375.1 uncultured Roseiarcus sp. | reverse complement strand
ATGGCGCAGATGGTCGAATCGAGCCTCGCTTTCGCCCGCGACGAGGCGACCGACGAGGCCAGCCAGCCGGTGGATCTGGCCACAGTGATCGAGACCATCTGCGACGACGCGGCCGACGCCGGCCGCAAGGCGGAATTCTCGTGGGATGGCCGCCTCGTCTACTTGGGGCGGCCGCTCGCGATGAAGCGGCTGTTCGCAAACCTGATCGACAACGGTTTGCGCTACGGCGGAGCCGTCGCCGTGAGCGCCCGGAAGGACGATGCTGGACTTCGGGTGTGCATCGACGATCGCGGACCGGGCGTCCCGGAAGGCGAGTTCGAGAACGTGTTTCGGCCGTTCTTCCGGCTCGAAAAATCCCGCAACAAACGCACGGGTGGGATTGGTCTCGGGCTCGCCACCGCCCGGTCCATCGCGCGCGCCCACGGCGGCGACGTGTCTCTCGAGAACCGGCCGGAAGGAGGGCTGCGAGTGACGGTGACGCTGCCTCGCCGTTCAGGGGTTGGGGCATAGGCCCGTGGCGTCCGATCCGCGCATCCTGATCGTCGACGACGACGCCGAGATCTGCCAGCTCGTCGCGCGGTTCCTCGAGCCGCACGGCTTTCGCGTCACCTCGGCGGGCGACGGCCCATCCATGCGGGCGGCCCTTCAGCGGGAGCCGGCGGACCTCGTCATTCTCGACCAGATGCTTCCGGGAGAAGACGGGTTGGCCCTGTGTCGTGAGCTGCGAGCCACGAGCCGGGTGCCGATCATTTTCCTCACGGCGCTCAACAGCGAAGCGGACCGGGTGGTCGGCCTCGAGATGGGCGCCGACGACTACCTGTCGAAGCCTTTCAGCACCCGCGAATTGCTCGCCCGAACCCGGGCGGTCCTGCGGCGGGCCGCCCCGGAGGCGAGCGAAGTTTCCGAGGCGGCTCCAAAGCCGGCCAAAGGACGTCGTCTCCGCTTCTCGGGCTGGACGCTCGACACGGGACGGCGGCAATTGACCTCTCCCGAGGGGGTCCTGGTCGATCTGAGCGGCGGCGAGTATGAGCTCCTCGTCGCTTTCCTGGAACGTCCCCACATCGTCCTTACCCGCGACCAGCTCCTCGACAGCACGCGCGGTCGATATGCAGGACCGTTCGACCGTGCAATCGACATGCAGGTCGGCCGTCTCCGGCGCAAGATCGAAGCGGATCCGAAGATCCCGGAGTTGATCAAGACTGTACGCGGAGGCGGCTACGTTCTGGCGTCGCAGGTCGACGTGCTTTGAGGGCGTGGACGTTCTGTCGACGTGCGTCCGGGACACTTTCGTCGGTCCCGCAACGGCGAGGCAATCAAGCCCTTCGTTGTTTCATCGGCAACGTTCAGTTCGCGGAGACAGGACTTCTCCTGGCTGCGGGCCGGCACGCCCGGTGCGGCCGTTCTCCGAACCGCTCTCGTCTCCATCATTCTTGATCCTCTATCGGCCAGAGGATGCAAACGGATCCGCAAAGGGAACAGTCCCATGCCGCACGACCGTCACGCTCACGACGACAACCGCCCTGGCGACAGCCACGATCACGAGCACGATCATGACGACGATGGGCGCCGCGGCCACGGCGGCGACCACGTACACGCTCCCGCGAGCTTCGGCGCGGCGTTCAGATCGGCATCGCGCTCAATTTCGGGTTCGTCGTCGTCGAGGCGGTCTACGGGGTCCTCGGAAACTCGGTTGCGCTGCTCGCCGACGCTGGGCACAACCTCGGCGACGTCCTCGGCCTCGCCGTCGCCTGGCTTGCCAGCGAGCTCGTGAAGCGGGCTCCCTCGGCGCGGTTCACCTATGGGCTGCGCGGCTCCTCGATCCTCGCGGCGCTGTTCAACGCGGTTTTCCTGCTCGTCGCGGTCGGCGCGATCTCCTGGGAGCGATCCAGCACTTCGGCTCGTCCGCGCCGGTCGCCGGCAAGACGGTGATGGTCGTGGCCGCCGTCGGCATCGTCGTCAACGGCGTCACGGCCTGGCTCTTTGCCTCGGGACGGAAGGACGACCTGAACCTGCGTGGCGCGTTCCTCCACATGGCCTCCGACGCGCTCATTGCCGCCGGAGTGGTCGTGGCCGGCCTCGTCATCACGATCACCGGCTGGCTGTGGCTAGACCCGACCGTGAGCCTGGCGATCAACGCCGCCATCGTCTGGGGAACGTGGGGGCTGCTGCGAGAGGCGGTCAACATGTCCATGGCAGCCGTTCCACCCGGAGTGGACGCCTCGGAAGTGCGGGCGTTCCTCGTCTCGCAACCGTCCGTGGCCGGGCTGCACGACCTCCACATCTGGTCGATGAGCACGACCGAAACCGCGCTGACCTGCCATCTGGTGACGCCGGAAGGACATCCGGGCGACGCCTTCCTCCACGGGCTCGCGGCCGAGCTCGCCGGTCGCTTCCGCATCTGCCACGCGACGATCCAGATCGAGACCGACGCCGACGGCTTCTGCGCCCTCGCCCCGGACGACGTCGTCTGAGCGCCTCGCCATCCCCGGTCACGGCATGATCTGGCTCAGGACCGTCAACAACAGGAATCCGACAAAAAACATGGCCGTTTCGGGTCGCGCGTGCGCTTCCGTCAGCAGAACAACGGGCGAGCGCGGTCGTTCCGGAAGTGGCTCCCTTGCGGACGATCGCCCAGACCGGAACGTTTCATGTGGCCGTACGCCTTCAGTCCGGTGGTCGTGGCGGCGTTGGGAGCGACCTGCACCGCGGTGCGCTCACCGTCTCCCCGTGTCGTCGGCGTGGTTCAGCATTTCGCGGCAGGAGTCGTGTTCTACGCCGCCGCTGGGGAGTTATTGCCCGACGCCATCCGGCAGAACGCCGTGTGGCCCGTCGTGGGGGGAGGCGGTGTCGGCGTCGTCGCCATGCTTCTGCTGCGACGTGTCACAGTGAGCGCCGAACAGAGCCCGGTCGGACTACTTGCGGCGTCCGCGGTGGACGCATTGATCGATGGACTCGTGCTGGGCCTCGGTTTCAACGCGGGCCAGCGGCAGGGCGTTCTCCTGGCCATCGTGCTCGCCATCGAATTCCTGTTCTCGGACTCTCGATCGCCGGCGCGTTCGGCAAGGATCGGGGCCAGGGCGCGGTGATCGCGTCGGCGGTCGGGGTCTCCCTCGCCGTGCCGCTCGGCGTCCTCGTCGCTCAGCCGCTCAGCGGGCTGTCCCGGGCGTGGCAGGCGGTCGCCTTCGCCTTCGGGCTGATCGCGCTGCTCTATCTGGTGACGGAGGACTCCGCGGCGATCGCTTGATCGGCGGCCTCCACCTCGGCACCAGATCGCTACGCTTCCGCCCGGTGCTCTTCCCGCGCCGCCGTCCAGACCTGACGCGCAGCGTCGGAATTGAGCGCGGCGATGCCGATGCCGGCAACCAGGTCCGGCCACGCGGACCGCCAGACAAGAGCCGTCGCCACGCCGGCGGCAATGATCGCGACGTTCGCCAAGACGTCGTTTCGAGCGGAGAGGAAAGCCGCCCGGGTCAGACTGCCGCTGTGATGGCGGTAGCGCGTCAGAAGGAGCGCGCAACTCAGGTTCACAAGGAGCGCGCCGAGCCCGGTCAATGTCAGTGGCAATGGTTCCGGCGCCAGCGGTTCGCCGAACTTCCGCCACGCCATCCAGATCGTCGCCAACGCGGGCACGAGCAGGAGTCCAGACAGCGCCATCCCGAGCCGCGCCCGGTTGCGCGGCGTCCACCCCAGGGCGACCGCGATCAGGAGATTGACCGAGGCGTCTTCGAGAAAGTCGACGCTGTCGGCAAAGAGCGATACCGAGCCGATGGCGAGAGCCACGCCGAACTCGACGCCGAAGTAGGCGAGATTGAGAACCGCAACGAGGCGAACCGCTCGGCGCAATTCCTAGTTCTTCGTTTCTGGAGACATGGGGTCGCTTTAGCACGGCCGCGCCGCTGGTCCCCCTCGGCGCCGTGCCGGTCCGTCAGCGCTTGCCTCGACCGGACGCCGGAAGTTTGGCGGCGCCGTTCAGGCCGGCCCCGCGAACGCCGAGAGGTTCACATCCTCTCCTTCAGTCCGGCGCGGATCAGCCACCAGTTCACCGGATACGACGTCAGGAAGCCGGCCAGCATGGCGAGTTGCATCATGAACCCGAACTCGACGCTGTCGATCTCGAGCTTCACGCCCAAGGCCCTGCGGAAGATCAGGAACTGGGCGATCGCCATGAAGCCGTACATGCCGATCTGCCATGCCGTCAGCGACAGCGTGTCGGCCTTGACCGCGGCCACGAGGCCTTGCCCCAGCGACAGGCCGCGCATCGGCGCGATCGTGAAGTACTGGAAGACGATTCCGAGTACGTAGGCGAAGAGGTAATCGACGATCCAGTCGGCGAAGATGCGGTCGCGAAACGCCCAGTGCCAGCCGAAGGCGACCGAGATCGCGGGGACCGCGAAGACCAGCCATTCGGCCGCGATATCGCCGAGCGTGCATCCGCCGCCGCAATGAAGCGCCCCGTTGGCCACCATGACCGGATACGGGGTGTCCGTCCTGTTGGGGGGATCCTGCTTCCGCTTCATCGCGGCCTGAACGTTCTGGCGGCTCGCCAGTCGCGCATACACGAAATATTGCCAGACGACCCAGACCGTGCCGAACAGGGCGGTGACTGGCCAGACGACGTTCATGATCCACATGTGCTGGGGTCGCCCGGAGAGATCGATGGCGATCGCGAGCGCCGACGCCGCTCCCAGCGCCAGATAGGCGATCGACAGAACATGCAGCCAGGGCGGGACCATTGGGAACCTCTGGGAACCTTGCCGACAAAACCTGTCATGCGGCGCGCGGTTCCCCGCGCGCGCCTGCGATAGGCTGCGGCGTTCGGACGTCGACCCGATTGGTCACCCCGGCCGGTGAAAGTCGGTGTGCGACTCGACCCGTGCGTGCGGGAGGGTCAGTTTCGGTGGTCGCCTTCCATCGACCCCGAAAGCCAGGTCTTCAGGGCGCTCAATCAGGCAATCGCGGCCGCATCGATGGGCAGCCCGGCCGCTTTCCATTCAGGATAGCCATCCTCCAGGCGGTGGACCGCGTAACCGCGCGCGCGCAGCATGGCAACCGCCTCGAAGGAGAGAACGCAGTAGGGTCCGCGGCAGTAGGCGACGGTCTCGCGGCCGGATGGCAACTCGGCGAGCCGACGGTCGAGGTCGGCCAGCGAGATGTTGAGGGCCCTGGCGGAGGCGTTGCTGGATCGCGGTTTTCTGGACGTGACCGTGCTGGATCTGTCGGCGGCGGCTCTTGCAGCCGCTCGGGCGCGCGTCGGCAACCTCGCCGACCGCATCCACTGGATCGTGGCCGACATCACCGAGTGGGAGCCGCCGAGGCCCTACGACCTCTGGCATGATCGGGCCGCGTTCCATTTCCTGGTCGCCGAATCCGAGCGAGCTGCCTACCTTTCGCGGCTGAAACGAGCGCTGAAGCCCGACGGTCACGCCGTCATTGCGACCTTCGCCCCGGACGGCCCGGATACGTGCAGCGGCCTGCCGGTGCAACGCTACGACGCCGAGCCTCTAGGGCGAACCCTCGGCGACGAGTTCCGGCTGATCAGCACGCAACGGCGCGAGCATGTCACGCCCTGGGGTTCGGCGCAGTCGTTCCAGTGCAGCGTGTTCCGGCGGCTGCCTGCACTGCCGGCGTCGTGACCGGCATGACTACCCGAGCGCTGCCGATTCAGCACGACAAGATTCGCCACGCGCCTCCCGTCTTCATGCCGGAATGCTGCTGCGTCAGGCGCGCCGGCAGAAGACCATGCCGGAGATCGCGCGCCCGAGATCCGTGTTCTCGCCCCGACGGCGACATCGTCTGTCATGTGCACGCCGCGCGGATCGTGCGCATGGCGGCGAGATGGGCTTGCTATCGCCGCGGCGTCGCAAGCGCGCCGTTTCCTCGAACGAGCTTGAAGTCAATCCATCAAGACATTGGCATGTTTCGATGAACCGCAGAATCCTCCTCGCCTTTGCCGCCGCGGCTCTCGTCTCGCCGTCGTTCTCGGCGCCCGGCGCGGCCGGGCGCGTCCCCATCAACGTCGAGGCCATACTCAACGATCCTGATGCGCCGGTCGGCGGCAATCCCGGCGGCGACGTCACGATCGTCGCCTTCCTCGATTACAATTGTCCGTTCTGCAAGAAGGTGACGCCGGCGCTCGCGAGGCTTGTCGCCGCCGACGGGGGCGTCCGCCTCGTCTACAAGGATTGGCCGATCCTCGCCGCGTCGTCAGTGGATGGCGCCCGAATGGCGCTGGCCGCCAAATACCAGGGCAAGTACGAGCAGGCCCACGCGGCGCTGATGGCCTCTCCCGGGCGCAGCACCCGCGACCGCATGGCCGAGGCCGGCCGACCGGGCGGCGCTACGCGAACCGGCGCGAAGGGGCCTCTCGTTCCAAAACCTTTCCGAACATGTGCAGGGCAACCATCTGCTCCGCGCCGAAGAAATCGCCGAAGCCTTTGCCGCTGAAGGCATGAAACCGGAAATTTATCGCTTCTCGCAAGGACAGGAAGTCGTCATCGTCGCGCGCCGCTCGGCCTGAACCACCTGAACGCCGATTTCTCGGCCTCCCAGTTCCGAGGCGGTCGGCCGGTAAGGCTGGCCTCACGGCCGCCATCCGGCTAACACTAGGTTCAACCTCTCCCACCCGCCCCGCCCATGCAGATCCACGCCGATCTCTCCGAACCCGCCACCGTCGACGGCACGATGCTCGCCTGGGTCCCCTCGCCCATTCCCGGCGTCGAGCGGCGGATGCTTGAGCGCGATGGCGACGAGGTGGCGCGCGCCACCTCGCTCGTCCGCTATGCGCCGGGCTCGTCCTTCTCCCCTCACACCCACGGCGCGGGCGAGGAGTTCCTGGTGCTCAAGGGCGTCTTCTCGGACGAGAGCGGGAATTTCCCCGCGGGCTCCTACGTGCGCAATCCGCCAGGCTCGGCCCATGCGCCCTCCAGCGGGCCGGGCGCGCTCATTTTCGTCAAGCTGCGGCAGATGCCCGCCGAGGAGCGCAGGCCGGTCTGCCTCGACGCGCGCGATCCGGCGCTTTGGCGCGATCTTGGCGCGGGTCTGAGCGAGGCGGTTCTGTTCGAGGCGCCTTGGGAGCAGGTGGTCATGCTCAAACTGGCGCCGAGTGGTCGCTCAGGGTCTGAATCCTGGCCGCGGGGCGTCGAGCTTTTCGTCGTCGAGGGGGATCTCGAAATCGACGGCGTCGCGTACGGCCCCGAAACCTGGCTGCGCCGGCCGGCTGGCTCCGCTCTGGCGATGGCGAGCGCGGGCGGCGCCCTCGTCTACCGCAAGAGCGGCCATCTCGGCTGAGCCGCCCGTGGTCGACCTCATCGTCGTCGGCGCCGGCCTTTCCGGCCTTGCGCTCGCGAAGGCCGCCGCGTCGCACGGCGCGGACGTTCTCGTTCTTGAGGCGCGCCCTCGCATCGGGGGACGAGCGCTTTCCCACGCGACCGCCGCCGGCGCCTACGACCTCGGCCCCGCCTGGGTCTGGCCTTCGGTGCAGCCGCGCATCGCCGGAGCGATCCGGGCCGCGGGATTGACCATCTTCGAGCAATCCGAAGCGGGCGGTTTCGTATTCGAGGACGAAAAGGGTCTCGTCCAGCGCCTTCCCCGCGGGTTTGCGCAGGAGCCGCCGAGCATGCGGCTCGTGGGCGGCGTCACGGCGCTGGCGGATGCGTTCGCAGCAGGGCTCCCTCGAAGCGCGATCCGGCCCGAGCACACGGTCCGGCGGATCGCGCTCACCGAGTCCGGCGTCGAGGTGGAAGCGCAGGGCCCGGCAGGACCGGCGACGCTTCGGGCGGCCCGCGTGGCGCTCGCCCTGCCGCCGAGACTGGTTTGCCGCATCGCGTTCGAGCCGGCCTTGCCGCCATCCGTATGGGCAGCGCTTTCCGCCGTTCCCGGCTGGATGGCCGGTCAGGCCAAGGCGCTCGCACTCTACAATCGACCCTGGTGGCGGGAGGCGGGCCTGTCGGGTGGCGCCTTCAGCCGGCGCGGCCCGCTCGGGGAGATTCACGACGCGAGCCTCGCGGGCGCGGCCGAGGGCGCCCTCGTGGGCTTTTTTCTCTGGCCCGCGAGCCTGCGCACCGGACGGCGGGAGGAACTCGCCGGGCTGGTCGCGCGGCAACTCGGCGCGCTCTTCGGGCCGGAAGCCGGCCGCCCGCGCGACGTGATCGTCCAGGACTGGGCGCGCGAGCCGTTCACGGCGACCGAGGCGGACGCGACGCCGCTCGATCGTCATCCGGACTATCGGCCGATCGCCTGGCCTGCGCCCTGGAGCGAACGGATCGCGCTGGCCGGGGCGGAGATCGCTCCGGAGTTCGGCGGCTATCTCGAAGGCGCGCTCGCCGCGGCGGAGGCGGCGTATGGCTGGTGGCGAACGGCGCGCCTGTGAGAACCGCGGTCAGGCGCCCGTGACCGCGACGAAGGCCGCGACTGGGGGCAGTGCGATCTGACGGCCCGACCCACGGCGATGAAGACGCCCAACGCTGCAGACGGCCGGTTTCGGAAAGTGGGCCTGGCGCTTCGCCGGCCGCGCGTGGGACGCCGACTCGGAGGGTTCGAGGCCGAGGCGGCGGAGATGCGGCGCGCTGATCGCAGGCGAGAAAAAATTCCGTCGCAGAGCGAACCGTTTTCCTGATCCCGATCCTCTAGCAGGGTGACGGCGCGTTCGGCTTCGCGGCGGGGACCCCAAGTGGGGCGCCACGGAGGTCGAGGAGCGGCGTCGGAATCGGGATCCCATTCGGAGGAAGACACATGTCCAATCGCACGCTTTCCGCTCTCGTCGCCGGCGCCTTCGTGACGGCGCTCGGCTCGCTTTCCGCCGGGCCGGCGTCGGCCGACGACGCCGCCATGATGAAGATGATGAAGGAGAACCAGGCCAAGGCCATGGCTGCGATGAAGACCGGAAAGTTCGACAAGTGCTACGGCGTCGCCCTCAAGGGACATAACGACTGCTTCGCCGGCGCCGGCACGTCGTGCGCCGGGACCAGCAAGGTCGACTACGAGGGCAATGCCTGGAAGCTCGTGCCGAAGGGCACGTGCGAGGCGATGGCGACCCCGAACGGCCACGGCAGCCTCACCCCCAAGGCGTAGCCGCCGTCCTTGCTAAAGACGGGCGCGCCAGTCTGCGCCCGTCGCTCCCCATGATCCAGGACGACTCTCTGGCGAATCGCGCCTGCCAGAGTCGACTTCGACATCACGGGCGATCTCGTCAGCCTTTTCTCAACAGACGCGGTCGTCGCGATGGTCGGCAAGAATGCTTCCATAACTTTGGAGACACGGTCATGACGTCCTCCTTGCGAACCCTTATCGCCGGTGGCGTTGGCGCTCTGTGGGACGGGCTCGGCGTAGCGGGCCGCCTCGTCGCGCCGCCCGTGATGCGGCTCGGGTTGGCGGTCCCTTTCTTCCTGTCGGGGCTGACGCGCTGGGATGGATTTCTCTCCTTGTCGCCGACCGCCGAGTACCTGTTCTCGGAAGAGTTCAAGCTGCACATTTTCGGGCAGGCTTACGCCTTTCCGTTTCCGGACGTCGTCGCCCACCTCGTCGGGACCGCCGAGATCATCTTGCCGATCCTGCTTGTGCTGGGCCTCGGCACGCGTTTCGTCGCGCTCGGCCTCCTCGCCATGACCGGGGTGATCCAGCTCGTGGTCCCGGACGGATGGTCGAACTTCCATCTGCCCTGGGCGGGGCTCGCTCTCGGCGTCATCGCCCTCGGTCCGGGCGCCCTCTCGCTCGACCGGCTGATCGGCTGGCGCCGAAGGTTTGCGCCCGCCGAAGAAGCCTCCAGCCTGGCGGTCGCTGCGCATTGATCGGAGGCCGGCGCACCGCGGGGCGAGCCTCGAAGGCTACGACAGCTTGAGACGCCGCATCGAGGGTGTTTGGACCAGTGAAAACAGTCAACCAAGACAACCTTCGTGAATGCAGTTGGAGCGCGGACCGTCGTGGGCGCCGCATCGTCATCCGCGAGAAGGCAGGAACCGGAAGAACCCATGGCCCGGAAGAATCAACAAGCCTTGATCCTGAGAGCGCAACTCGGCGACCTCAACGCTCTGAACCATCTCCTCCTGGTCACGACAAGCAACGCCCGACGCTATGCACGACGGCACTGTCTGTCGAGCGACCTGGACGACGCCGTCCAGGACGCGCTGCTTGCCGCGGCGCGCAGGGTCAGGGCGCTCGAACCTCTGGCGGCGCCGTCCGGCCAGTTGTACGCAATCGTCAGGCAGGAGTGCGGGCGGCTTTTCCGATCCATGCTCTCCCGCGAATCGCCCGAGGAACGGCGGATCGAGGCCTATCTTGCAGCCAAGACCGATCTTCAGCTTCGGGTCGACCTATGCGCCGCCTTCGAGTCGCTGCCAGCCCACCACCGGCGCGTGGTCCTCATGCGCGATTTCGAGGAACTCACGATCGCCGCGATGTCGGCGGCGCTCGAGGAACCACCGAGCGCGATCAGGAGCCGCCTGCGCCGCGCGCGGGCGATGGTGAGCGAGTACCTTCTCGGCGACGGCCCGGAGAGCCTTTTCGCGCCTCAAGCGCTCCTTTGGGAACCCTCTGCGACGCCGCTGGAGTGATGCGCGACGGCGCTAGACGCAGCAATTCGGGCCGCCGCGCTGGCCCACAACTTGGAAGGGGGGCACGGAATTGACCCGAAGGAGCAGAACACGCACCAGTCGCCCGGCTTGGGGCTTGCGTTCGACGCCCCATCGAGCCGGTCCGCGGTTCCCAGGCCGGCCTATGCTCGCCCACGCTTCGAAGACTGATGTTTTTCCAAAACATCTTCGACGTGTCGCTTTGAACGTAACATGTGGCGGCGCCTCGGCGAAAGACCCGCGCTGAAGGACGATACGAGTTCATACCTGCAACGGAGACTGACTATGATACGCCGTCGGAATTTCACTTTCGCGCTTCTCGCCATGCCGATGCTTGCCGCCTCTGGCGCCGTCTTCGCGGCGGAGAAGGTCGACTACTCGGCCGCCGCCTTCGACACGGCGCAGAAGGCGGGGAAGCCCATTCTCGTCGAGATCCACGCGCCCTGGTGCCCGACCTGTCGGGCGCAGGCGCCGATCCTGTCGCAACTGGAAGGCGAGCCGAAATACGCCGGCCTCGTCGTCTTCCACGTCGATTTCGACAGCCAGAAGGACGCCGTCAAGCGCTTCGGCGCGCGCATGCAGAGCACGCTCGTCACCTTCAAGGGCGGCGCGGAGACGGGCCGGTCGGTCGGCGACACCAACCCGGACTCGATCGCCGCGCTGCTGGCGAAGACGCTCTGACCGCGTCGTTTCTATTCCGACGCCAGCATCCATCAGGCCGGAGAACGCCAACATGCTTCGAAACCCTCTGCGCGCCCTGATGATGGCCGTCTCCCTCGCCGGCCCGATCGGCCTGGCCGCGCCAGCCCTCGCCGGCGAGCCGGTCGCGCTCGGCTTCGTCACCCACGCCGCCTTCTTTTCCGGCGAAACGAAACAGCCGAAACTGATCGACCCGCAAGCCTTCGTCGCCGATCCGGCCGCGCCGGAAGCGGTTGGACCCCAGGGCATCCGGCACGCGGCCGGCTTTCGGCCGGCCAGCATCGGCGAGGACCCGCGGTCCTCGCCCGTGTTCACCGCCGAGGGTCATCCGCTCGGCTTCGATCTCGGGACCTGGCTCGGGGCGACCGGCAGGCTGACGATCGCCGAGCAGAACGGCGGGCTGGTGCTCGAGGCGACCTTTTCCGGCCTGAAGCCGGGCGGCGTCTACAGCCTGTTCGAAAATCACTTCGATCAGAAGCCGGTCGGCTTCACGCCGATCGACGGCGACGGCCGGTCGAATACGTTCACGGCCGGCCCCGACGGGACGGCCAGCGTCACGATCCGCCTGACCCACGTTCCCACGCACGCGAACGCGGCGCTGCTCGTCTACCACAGCGACGGGACGGCGCACGGGCTCGAGCGCGGCCGGATCGGCGTGGACGCCCATCACCAGCTGATCGCGCGGCCGGACTGAGCCGACATGATCGCCGCAAACGCGAAAGGCCCGTCGGGCTCTGACGCCAGGGAGGTCGTATCCGTGAGGTCGCCGCGACGCGTTTGCCTGCCGCTTCTCGCCCTGTCGGCCTGCCTCGCGGCGCGCGCTGCGCTCGGCGCGGAACAGCAGGACTACACGGACGACGCGTTCGACGGCGCGCAGAGGGCGGGCCGGTCGATCGTGGTCGTCGTCGGCGCGCCCTGGTGTCCCGTTTGCAAGGTCGAGGACGCCGTCCTGTCGATCGTCGAGCACGACGAGAAGACCGCCGGCCTCGTCGTGTTCCGGGTCGACTTCGACTCCCAGAAGGACGCGCTGTGGCGGCTCGACGTGAGAAGCCCGGCGACCCTCATCGGCTACAGGGGCGACGTCGAGACCGCCCGAACCGTCGGCGCGACCCGCCTCTCGTCCATCGCCGCGCTCGTCGCGACCACGCTTCGGAGAATTCCATGACGCTCGCCCCGCTCGGGCTCGCCTTCGTCGCGGGTCTGCTCTCGATCCTCTCGCCCTGCGTGCTGCCGCTCGTCCCGATCGTGTTCGGGACCGCGGCGAGCGAGCACCGCTTCGGCCCGGTCGCGCTCGCGGCCGGCGTGACGCTGTCGTTCGTCGCGATCGGCCTGTTCGTCGCGACCGTCGGCCTGTCGCTCGGCATCGATGGCGACCGGATCCGGACCGCGAGCGCGGTCGTCATGGTCCTCGCCGGGCTGGTTCTGGCGACGCCGAGCCTTCAGGCCCGGCTCGCGCTCGCGGGCGGACCGGTGAGCAACTGGGCGGACGCGCGCATCGAGCGCCTCAGGTCTGGCGGGCTTGCGGGCCAGTTCGGCGTCGGCCTTCTGCTCGGGGCCGTCTGGAGCCCGTGCGCCGGGCCAACGCTCGGCGCAGCCTCCGTGCTGGCCGCGCAGGGCGGCACGGCGGGCGCGGCCGCGCTCACGATGGCGAGTTTCGGCGTCGGGGCGGCCCTGCCCCTCGCCCTCGTCGGCCTCGCCTCGCGTGCCGCGTTCCTGCGCTGGCGCGGCGCGGCGCTCACCGGCGGCAAGTCGCTCAAGACCGTCATGGGGCTTTTGCTCGTGGCGCTTGGCGGGTCGATCCTGACGGGGCTCGACCGTCCGATCGAGACGGCGCTTGTCGCGGCCTCGCCGGACTGGCTCGTCCGGCTGACGACGAGCTTTTGAAGGCCATGTCGTCCGGAACGGCGCGTGAACGGATCCACGACACGGGACGGCTTCGCCTCTGGCTCGCCGCGGCGGCTCTCGTCGCCGTCGTCGGGCTCGCCGTTGCCTTTCGCACGACCGTCGCGCCCAGCGAGATCGCGGCCTGGATCGTCGAACGGCGCGCGTTCGTCGAGCGAAACCTCGCCCTCTCGGGCGCCTTCTATTTCGCGGCCTACGTCGCCTTCGCCGCGCTGTCGCTGCCGGGCGCCTGGGCGATGAGCGTCGCGGGCGGCGCGCTGTTCGGGGCCTGGCTCGGCGCGCCGCTCGTCTCCCTCTCGAGCACCGTGGGCGCGACCGTCGCGATGCTTGCCGCGCGCTATCTCTTCCGCGACGCCGTCGCCGTGCGATTCCCGGACTTCGTCGCGCGGGTCGACCGCGGCGTCGCGCGCGACGGGGCGCGCTGGCTGTTCGCGGCCCGGCTGACCCCGGTCATCCCCTTCTTCGCCGTCAACCTCGCCGCCGGGTTGACCGGCATGCGCACGGCCACCTTCGCCCTCATCACAATGATCGGCGCGGCGCCGTTCGCCATTCTGTATGCACTTGCGGGGGCCGAAGCCGCGACCATCGAGCGGCCCGCCGATCTCCTGAGCCCCCGTCTCCTCGGGATCCTGTTCGCGCTGGCCGCGGCGCCGTTCGCCGCCAAGGGGTTCGGCGCCTGGCGGGCGGGGCGGGCGCGGCTTGCCGCCTGGCCGCGCCCGAAGCGCTTCGACGTCAACCTCGTTGTCATCGGCGCGGGCTCGGCGGGCCTCGTCGCCGCCTATGTCGCGGCGGCGGCGCGGGCGCGGGTGGCGCTGATCGAGGAGCGGCGCATGGGCGGCGACTGCCTCAACACCGGCTGCGTGCCCTCGAAGGCGCTGATCCGGGCGGCGAGGCTCGCCCACGAAGGGGCGGACGCGGCGCGCTTCGGCCTCGCCGGCCGTCTTGAACCCGACTTCGCCGCGGTCATGGCGCGGGTGCGAACAGTCGTCGCCGAGGTCGCGCCGCACGATTCCGCCGAGCGCTACCGCGGCCTCGGCGCGGAGGTGATCGAAGGTAGAGCGACGGTCGTCGATCCCTGGACGGTCGACGTCGACGGGCGGCGCCTGACGGCGCGCCGGATCGTGGTCGCGACCGGCGCCGAGCCGGTCCTGCCGCCCGTTCCCGGCCTCGCCGACGTCAAACCGCTGACCTCGGAGACGGTTTGGGACCTGACCGAGCGCCCGGCCCGGCTCCTCGTCGTCGGCGGCGGGGCGATTGGCTGCGAGCTCGCCCAGAGTTTTGCCCGGCTCGGCTCCGCCGTGACAATGGTCGAGGGCGCGCCGCGCGTTCTTCCCCGCGAGGACGAGGAGGTGTCCGCCGCCATGCGCCAGGCTCTGAAAGCCGACGGCGTCGCGGTCTTCGAGGGCGTGGCGGTCGCGGCCTTCGCCCGAGCCGACGGCGCCTTTCGCGCGACCCTCGCCGACGGGCGGCCGATCCCCTTCGACCGTGTGCTCGTCGCGGTCGGCCGGCGGCCGCGCACGCGCGGGTTTGGCCTCGAGGCGCTCGGCCTCCTCGACGACGGACGCCTCGTCGTGGATGGGCGGCTGCGCACGCGCCTCCCGACCATCTATGCGGCGGGCGACGTCGTCGGAAAGCTCCAGTTCACCCACGCCGCCGGGCAATACGGGGCGCGGGCGGCGCTGAACGCGCTACTCGCGCCGCTCGGGCGCGCCAAGGCCGGGCTGCCCGCCTTCCCGTTCGTCGTCTACACGGATCCCGAGATCGCCCGCGTCGGCCTGAACGAAACCGAGGCGAGCGAGCGGGGCGTTCGCTACGAGGTCACGCGCCATGCTCTTTCGGAGTTCGACCGGGCGATCGTGGACGGGGCGACCGGCGGGTTCGTCAAGGTTCTGACCGTTCCGGGCAAGGACCGGATTCTCGGCGCGACCATCGTCGGCGCGCACGCGGGCGACGTGCTCGGCGAGTTCACGCTCGCCATGCGCCACGGGCTCGGCCTCAAGGCGATCTTCGCCACGATCCATTCCTATCCCGGCTGGGGAGACGCCGCGCGCGCGACGGCGGCCGAGTGGCGGCGCGCCCACACGCCCGCCTGGACGCTGCAGCTCGCGGAGCGCCTGTTCCGCTGGCTGAGGGGCTGAGCCGATGTTCGACGCCCGCCTGCAACCGCTGATGCGCCGGGTCCTCGATCCGGTCGCAGCGCGCCTCGCGAAGGCCGGCGTGCGCGCCGACGCGGTCACCATCGCCGGGTTCGCGGTCGGGGTCGCGGCGGCCGGCGCGCTCGCGCTCGGCGTCTCATGGACCGGGCTGGTCCTGATCCTTGTCAACCGCGTCGCCGACGGCCTCGACGGCGCGCTCGCGCGAAAGCTCGGGCCGACCGAGCGCGGCGCCTTTCTCGACATCGCCCTCGACTTCGTGTTCTACGCACTCGTCCCGCTGGGCTTCGCGGTCGCCGATCCGGCGCGCAACGCGCTGCCCGCGGTGGTCTTGCTCGCGGCCTTCATCGGCACGGGGTCGAGCTTTCTCGCCTTCGCGGCGGTCGCGGCGAAGGGCGGGCTCACGGCGCAAAGCTTTCCGACGAAGGGCCTCTACTACCTTGGCGGGCTCACCGAGGGGGCGGAGACGATCGCCGTCTTCGTCGCCATGTGCCTGTGGCCTTCTCTCTTTCCCGGTCTCGCCTACGCCTTCGCGGTCCTGTGTCTGGTGACCACGCTGATGCGCTGGCGCTTGGGATTTCGGACGTTCGGGCCGGCTGCCGAGGAGAGACGCGATGCAGTTCACCAGGGAGGGGACGACATTGAAGCGATGGATCTGCGCCGGTAGCCTGGCGCTTGCGCTCGCCGGGATTTCCGCGTCCGCGCGCGCTGACGGCGACTGGAACGCGGTTCTCGCCCGCGCCAGTGGCGAGACGGTCTACTGGAACGCCTGGGGCGGCGACGAGCGCACCAACGCCTTCATCGCCTGGGTCGGCGATCAGGTGCGCGACCGCTACGGCGTCGACCTGAAACAGGTCAAGCTCACCGACACCGGCGAAGCGGTCGCGCGCGTGGTGGCGGAGAAGAGCGCGCATCGCGACGCCGACGGCTCGGTCGATCTGATCTGGATCAACGGCCCGAACTTCCTGTCGATGAAGGCGAAGGGGCTGCTCTACGGGCCGTTCGCCCAAAACCTGCCGAATGCCCGCTACGTCGACACGACGGCGAAGCCGTCGAACGTGACCGACTTCACCGTCCCGGTCGAGGGCTACGAGTCGCCCTGGCGGCTCGCGCAGTTCGTGTTCATCGTCGACTCCGCGAAGGTTGCGCCGCCGCCGCGCTCGCTCGCCGCCCTGACCGACTGGATCAAGGCGCACCCGGGCCGGTTCACCCACCCCGACCCGAAGGACTTCATGGGCGCGAGCTTCCTGAAGCAGGCGCTGATCGACCTCGCGCCGGACAAGGCGCGCCTCCTCGAGCCGGCCGACGACGCGAATTTCGCCGCCGAGACCGCGCCGCTCTGGGCGTGGTGCGACGCCGTCTACCCCTCGTTCTGGCGCAAGGGACAGCAGTTCCCGGCGAACGAGCCGGCGCTGATCCAGCTCATCGACGACGGCGAGGTCGATTTCGCCATGGCCTTCGATCCGGCCGAGGCCGCCGCCGCCGTCGAGGCCGGCCGCCTGCCCGCAACCGTCCGCGTCACGACCTTCGCCGACGGGACGATCGGCAACACGAGCTTCGTCGCCATCCCCTACAATTCGCCGCACAAGGACGCGGCGATGGTCGTCGCGGACTTCCTGCTCGACCCGGCGACGCAGGCGCACGCCCAGGACATCCGCGCGCTCGGGGCCATGACCGTGCTCGACCTTAACAAGCTCGCGCCCGAGCAGAAGGCCCTGTTCGCCGATCTGCCGACCGCGCCCGCGTTGCCGACCAGCGCTGACCTAGCGAAGGTGCTTCTCGAGCCGCATCCGTCCCGGATGACACGGATCAGTGAGGAATGGCGCGAGCGCTATGCGCAGTGAGCGATGACGAGCGTAGCGGCGGGCGCCCTGGAAAGGGCAGCCCATCACACGAGCAACGGTATGGCGGGTGGCTGGCGGCGCATCAACGCCGCGCGCGCGGTTGCGTTCCTGCTTCTCGGCGGGCCGATCGTCGCGGGGATTCTCCTGACCCTGCTGCCGGCGTTCGGCTTCCTGCCGGCGCTCGGCGGCGAAAGCTTCAGCCTCGCGCCCTGGAAAAGACTGTTCGCTGAGCCGGGGCTGGCGGCGAGCCTCCGGCTGACGGTCTTCGTCGGCTTCGCCTCGAGCGCCGCGGCGCTCGCGCTCGCCTTCGCCGTGCTCGCGCGCGTCGCCGGGCGGCGATCGGGCGGCGCGGTCGAAGGCTGGCTAGCTCCTCTGCTCGCGAGCCCGCACTCGGCGATCGCGATCGGGCTCGCGTTCCTGGTCGCGCCGAGCGGCTGGATCGTGCGGCTCCTGAGTCCCCTTGCGGGCTTCGCGACGCCGCCGGACGTGGCGACCATCGGCGACCCCTTCGGGCTCGCGCTGACGCTCGGCCTCGCGGTCAAGGAGACGCCGTTTCTGATCGCCGTCGGCCTTGCCGCGCTCAGACAGTTTCCCGCGCAGGCGCAGTTGCGGGCGGCGCGGACGCTCGGCTACGCCCCGGCGGCGGCCTTTGTCGTCATCGTCGCCCCGCAGCTCTACGCCCGCATGCGCCTGCCGGTCGCAGCCGTGCTCGCCTATGGCCTCTCCGTCGTCGACATGGCGATCGTGCTTGGCTCCTCGCATCCGGCGCCGCTGTCGCTCATGGGCCTGCGCTGGTTCCTGTCGCCGAACCTCGACGACGTCTTCATCGCGAGCGCCGCGGCGACGCTGCAGCTCGCGATCGTGGCGGTTGCGTTGCTCGTCTGGCGCGCGGCCGAGGCGCTCGCGCTGCGCATGCTCGTCGCCCGAGCGCGCTCGGGGATGCGTTCGGGCGTCCTCGAGCCTCTGGCGCGCGGGCTCGCGCTCGCGGGCGGTGCGGCGGTCGGGCTGGGGTTCGCCTCCCTCGTCGTCCTCGTCGTCTGGGCCTTCGCCTGGCGCTGGCCGTTCCCGCGCGCCTGGCCGGAGAGCTTTTCGTTCGAAATCCTGCGCCGCGCCACGCCGCGGCTCGCAAGCCCGCTCGGCGCAACGGTGGCGCTGGCCGCCGTCTCGACGCTTGCGGCGCTCGCGCTCGCCGTCGCCTGCCTCGAAGGCGACGACCGGCTCGGGCGGCGCGGGTCGAGCGCACTGCTCTATCTGCCCCTCTTGCTGCCGCAGCTCTCCTTCCTGTTCGGAGTCGAGACGCTGTTTTCCGCACTGCGGTTCGACGGGACGTTCGCCGCCGTCGCCTGGGCGCACGGCCTGTTCGTGTTTCCCTATGTCCTGCTCGCGCTCGAGGGGCCGTGGCGGGCGCTCGATCCGCGCTATGCCCGTGCCGCACGGGCGCTCGGAACGGGTCCGCTCGAGACTCTCGTCCGCGTAAAACTGCCGATCCTCGCGGGGCCGCTCCTGCTCGCCTTCGCCATCGGCGTCTCCGTCTCGGCGGCGCAATATCTCTCGACCCTGTTCGCCGGCGGCGGCAGGGTCGCGACGCTGACGACGGAGGCGCTCGCGCTGGTCGACGGCGGCGACCGGCGGCTGTCGGCGGTGTTCGGGCTCATGCAGGCGCTCGTTCCGTTCGTCGTCTACGCGGCCGCGCTCGCGGCGCCAAGAATCCTGCATCGCAGGCGCCTGGGGCTCGTCGACCCATGAGCGCCGGCCTCGTTATCGAGCACGCAACCCTCGCGATCGACGGGCGACCCCTGGTCGACAACCTGACGATCCGCGTCGGCCCCGGCGAGGCGGCGACGGTTATGGGCCCGAGCGGCGCGGGCAAGTCGGCGCTTCTCAGCTTCGTCGGCGGCCATCTCGACCGCGCGTTCACGGCCAGCGGCCGGGTGTTTTTGGACGGACGGGACGTCACGACGCTGCCGCCCGAGCGGCGCGCAATCGGCCTCCTGTTCCAGGACGATCTCCTGTTTCCGCATCTCTCGGTCGGGGCCAACGTCGCCTTCGGTCTCGATCCTGAGGTCAGGGGCGGCGCGGCGCGCCGGGCTCAGGTCGCCGCCACGCTCGCCGAGGCCGGACTCGACGGCTTTTCCGACCGCGACCCCGCGACCCTGTCGGGCGGGCAGCGGGCGCGCGTCGCGTTGATGCGCAGCCTCGTCGCGGCCCCGAAGGCGCTCCTGCTCGACGAACCGTTCGGGAGGCTCGATCTCGCCCTCCGGCGCGACTTCCGCCGTTTCGTGCTCGACGCCGCCCAACGGCGGCGCCTGCCCGTTCTGCTCGTCACCCACGATCCCGAAGACGCCGAGGCGGCCGGAGGACCGGTCACTTGCCTCGGCCCGCAACAGGAACCCGCGCCATGACTCTCGTCGCCGCAAAGCCCGTGGGCTCTTATCCCTGGTTTATCCGCCTGTTCTTCTGGAAGCAGAAGCGGACTTACGGCCGCGTGCTCGAGCCGGGTCTTCTGTGGGGACGCTCCAAATGGGTGTTCGCGTCGGTCGCGCTCCTCTACGGCGCGCTCGACCGTCGTGCCTCCCCGTTGCCGCCGGCGCTGCGCTCGCTCGTGACGGTGCGCGTCTCGCAGATCAACCACTGCGCCTTCTGCGTCGACATCAATTCACGGACGCTGGAGAAGCGCGGGGTGTCGGACGAAAAGATCGAGGCGCTCGCCGAATGGCGCGAAAGCCCGCTCTTCGACGACGAGGAGCGCATGGCGCTCGAGTGGGCCGAAGCGATGACGCTGAACACCGTCGATGACGACCTGAGGCAGCGGGTGAAGGCGGTCTGGAACGACGACGCCATCATCGAGCTCACCGGCCTCGTTGCCTTCCAGAACCTCTCGTCCAAGTTCAACGCCGCGCTCGACGTCCCCGCCCAGGGTTTCTGTCGGCTGCCCGCCGCCCCGACCGCGATGGTCGACGAATCCGTCCCGACCGCGTCAAACGAGGTCGCCTGACCGCGTTCCCGCGCGCGACACGCGCACCGGCGCAGACTTGTAACCGGGGATGCCGCTTTGCGGGTCATTCCAGTCGAGCGGAACAAGAACATTCGCCTCGGGCATGTAGGCTGCGACCGACCCGCGCGAGATGTCGTGCTCGATCGCCGTCAGCCCTGAGAGCCGGCGCGGCGCGGCGTCGGGCGCGGCGCTTTCGAGATCGACGAGGTCGCCGTGGGCGAGGCCGCGGTCGGCGAGATCCTGCCTGTTCATGAAGACCACGTCGCGGCGGCCGAACACCCCGCGGTAGCGGTCGTCGAGGTTGTAGATCGTCGTGTTGTACTGCCCATGGCTGCGCACCGTCGACAGCCGCAGGACGTCGGCCGGGGTCGGGTCGTCCTCCTCCAGACCTTCGAACGGGATGAACTGGGCCCGGCCCGACGGGGTCGGCCAGATGCGCTCGGTCGGCGGCAGCGGCAGGCGGAAGCCGCCGGGAACGCGGACACGTCTGTTGTAGTCCGAGAAGTCGGGGTACACCGAGGCGATGGCGTCGCGGATGCGGTCGTAGTCGGCGATCAGGTCCATCCACGGCACGCGGCTCTGCGGCAGCGTCGCCGAGGCGATGCCGGCGACGATCGCGCATTCCGAGCGCAGGGCCTCTGCGGCAGGAGGCAAACGGCCTGTCGACGCATGCACCATCGACATTGAGTCCTCGACGGTGACGAACTGCGGGCCCGTCGCCTGGATGTCGCGCTCCGTGCGCCCGAGGACGGGCAGGACGAACGACGTCCGGCCTGCCAGGAGATGCGAGCGGTTGAGCTTCGTTCCGAGGTGGACGGTGAGGTCCAGCTTGCGCACCGCCGGGAAGGCCTGCGCCGGGTCGGGCATGGCGTAGGCGAAGCTGCCCCCGAGCGCGATCAGGGCCCGGGCCCGGCCGTCGATGATCGCCCGCATCGCTTCGACCGAGTCATGGCCGCGCTCGAGCGAGGGCCGGAACCCGAACGTGCGCTCGACGCCGTCGGCCAGCGCCACTGTCGGCTTCTCGGTGATCCCGACCGTGCGGTTGCCCTGCACGTTGGAGTGGCCGCGCAACGGGCAGACGCCTGCGCCGGGCTTGCCGATGTTGCCGCCCATCAGGAGGAGGTTGGCGACCTGCTGGACGTTGGCGGTGCCGCGCCGGTGCTGCGTCAGCCCGAGGGCGAAGGTGACGATGGTCGCCTTCGAGCGGGCGTAGAGCCCCGCGACGTTTTCGAGTTCCGCGCGCGTGACGCCGCTTTCGCGCTCGATCGCCGGCCACGACGTCGCGCGAAGGTCGTCTGCGAACGCCTCGAACCCGTCCGTGTGCTCGGCGATGAAGGCGTGATCGACGGCGCCCTCGACACCGGCTGCGTCGAGCGCGAGCAGCGCCTTCATGATCCCCTTGAGCAGGGCCGCGTCGCCGCCGCTGCGGACCAGAAGGTAGGTCGAGGCGACGCGGCGGGAGGTCAGCGTCGCCATCTCGATCCCGCTCTGCGGGTCGGCGAACCGTTCGAGCGCGCGCTCGCGCAGCGGATTGACGACGACGATCGGCACGCTGCGCTTCGACATGTCCCAGAGCGTGCCCATCATGCGGGGATGGTTGGTGCCTGGATTGTGGCCGATCGCGATGAGCAGCTCGCAGCGGTCGAAGTCGTCGAGCGAGACGGTGCCCTTGCCGATGCCGATCGACTGCGGCAGGCCGACGCTGGTCGCCTCGTGGCACATGTTGGAGCAGTCGGGGAAATTGCCCGATCCGTACTCGCGGTTGAAGATCTGGAACAGGAACGCCGCCTCGTTCGACGCGCGGCCCGAGGTGTAGAACTCGACCGCCTTCGGATCGGTCCGCCGCAGGATCTCACCGATCTTGGCGAAGGCGGCCTCCCATTCGACCGCGCGATAAACGTCCGCTGCAGGGTCGTACTCCACCGGATGCGACAGGCGGCCGAGGTCCTCGAGATCGTGGTCGCTCCACGTCAGGAGTTCGGTGACCGTGCGGCCGGCGAAGAAATCCGGGCTCACGCACTTGCGCGTCGCTTCCCAGGTGATCGCCTTGGCGCCGTTCTCGCAGAACTGGAACGTCGACGCCGGCGTCCTGTCGGGCCAAGCGCAGCCCGGGCAGTCGAACCCGGTCGGCTTGTTCGCCTCGAGCAGCGTCTGGACCGCGAAGGCCTCGTCCATCTGCGCCCGGATCGCCTCGGCGGTGGCCTTCAGCGCCCCCCAGCCTCCGGCCGGATCGTCATAGCGCCGAACTCCGGGAACTTCGCGCTCGTCGCTCATCGAAGCGGTCCTCGTAGAAAGGTTCCTCCCGGCGCCGCAGCGCCGGAACGGAATGATCGATGGTGGCTGGCTTCTGTCCGGCCGTCAGGCAGCTTTCGCGGCGAGGCGGGAGCGGGCCGTCAGGCTCGCGTAGATGAGGCCCAGCACGGCGCCGTAGACGAGGTGAAGGACCAGCGTCGCGACGACCGCGGGCGGGCCTTCTTTGAGGCCGAAGAAGCCCTGGCCCGCGAGCGGCATGAACACGATCATCATGGCGAGCCAGGCGATCACCGCGAACAGCAGCCCCTTGACCACGGCAGCACCGGGAAGAACCGGCTCGAGCACCACGTAGGCGATGCCCCAGGCGATCGAGCCGATCGCGAAATGGCCGATCCATCCGACGAAGAGGGGAAACTGCGCGCCAGTGAACTGGTCGGCCACGGTGACGATGTCCCGGATCGGGTTCAGGTCGGGCATCAACCCGAGCATGGACTTGATGATCATCAGGATCGAGAGGGCGACCGTTCCGGCGAAACCCGCGATCATGCCCGACCAGAACTTGCCGAAATCCATCGTTTCCTCCACTTGACGGCGGTCGCGGTAGGCGCGCGCAACCATGCCGTGGGCAGTGTGTGAGAAACGCGCTCGGGGTCAACACAGCAGGCGCCCAAAACGGGCGCTGGCTTCAGAGGCGTTGAGGGCGGTTGGACGGCCTCTTGAAGGTCGGGATCAGCCGTGAGAGGCGTTCATCGCGCGAAAGCCTTTCCTCAGTTTGTACTCTGCGACAGGGTCACGCCGAAGCCAGCGACTATCGGACGATCCTCTTCCGCCATCGGGGCTGATCCCGGTCGATCGGGAACCGGGAGACGTCCCTCGACAACTTGGCCTCCTAGTCCCGCCCGATGATCAGCTGGGCGCCCCGGCGATAGGTCAGGTAGGACCATATCCATTCGCTCATCACCGCAAAGCGGCTCCGCAGGCTGACAAGGAGCCCGATGTGGAGCACGCCCCAGATGACCCAGGCAAGCCGGCCGCTGAGATGAATACGGCCGATCCTTGCGACAGCGGAATTGCGGCCGACCATCGCAAGAACGCCGTGGTCTCTGTATCGGAACGGCGCCGGCCCACGGCCCGCGAGCCGCGCCATCACGGTCTTGGCGACATGCCGGCCTTGCTGATTGGCGACGGCTGCGAGCCCCGGAAAGGGCCGTCCATCGGCGCCCTTGACGACCGATGTGTCGCCGATCACGAAAATCTCCGGATGATCCGGGAGCGTCAGGTCAGGAAGCGTCGGGACCCTGCCCGCGCGGTCCGCCGCGACGCCGAGCCATGCCGCGGCGGGCGACGCCGCGACGCCCGCCGCCCAGAGCACCGTCGCGGCCGGGATTCGTTCGCCGCCGACGGTGACGCCCCCGGCGTCACACGCGGTGACTGCGGCGCCGCGACGGACTTCGACGCCGAGACGCTTCAGGTCCGCCTCGGCTTTCCAGGACAGCGGTTCGGGAAACGGTTCCAGAAGCCGTGGCCCGGCCTGGATCAGCAGCACGCGGGCTTCTCCGGGGTCGATGCACCGGAAATCGCCCGCGAGCGCGAAACGGGCGAGTTCGGCGATGGACCCTGCGAGTTCCACGCCTGTCGGACCACCGCCGACGACGACGATGGTCAGGAGTCGCCCGCGATCGTCGGCCACAGCGCAAGCTTCGGCCTGCTCGAAGGCGCTCAGGATCCGGCGGCGGATCGCGATCGCGTCCTCGAGCGTCTTGAGGCCCGGCGCGAACGGCGCCCATTCGTCATGACCGAAATAGGAATGAGCGGCGCCGGTGGCGATCACCAGCGTGTCGTAGGGGATCCTCCGCTTGCCGATCAGAACCTCGCGGGCGCTCTTGTCGACGCCAGTGACCTCGTCCATGAGCACCCGGACGTTCGAACGTCCTCCCAGGAGCCGCCGGATCGGCCAGGCGACCTGTGGCGGCGCGAGCCCGCCGGTCGCCACCTGATAGAGCATGGGCTGGAAGAGGTGATGGTTGCGCCGATCGACGACCGTCAGGTCCACGGTCTTCTGGCGGGCAAGGACGCGCGCGGCAGCCATACCGCCGAAGCCTGCGCCGACAATCACGACGCGGCGCCCATGCGGCCTCGAGGGGACCAGGTCCGTCATGTTCGGTTCCTCATTCTGCGTGAGAGGTGCTTAGGCGCCGCCTTCCCGCGGGGGCGCCGGCCGGAACCCGAGGGGCCTCGGCCGTCACGGCCAGCCCTGCGTTTCAGGCAAAGTGACCTTCGCCGACCGTCACGATGTCCCGGCTCGGATTGAGAGCGGGCATCATGCCGAGCAGAGCCTTCCTGATCCTGAGGATCGGCAGGCCGAGCGTCGCGACGAAATCAAAGGCTGCGCCCGATTGAAGGGTGAGGAATTCCATTTCGCGAACCCCATTGTTCGAATGGCGGCGCGCAGACCTGTCGAGCGCGCCGTTCGATCCCGAAGAGCGGCGGAAGCGGGAGAAAGGTTCGATCCAAGGAAAATATTCCTTCTTGCCTCGGGGGCCGGTCAGCGGCGCGCAGACGTCGAGAACTTCCAAAGGCCGGGGCCGCCCCTCGCGCCGGGAAAGCCTCTCGCCAAGCGACCGGTCGGTGACTCGACCAAGAAAATTCCGATTCCCGCCGCGCCAACGCGTAACGCCTCGCGCCCCTGAGCACTCATGACGGTGCGTCCGGGACTCGGCCGCTTCGGTTTTTGCGAGGAATTCGATGCCTCAGGATACTCGTCAGTCGATGATCGTGGCGGCGCAGCGCGGCGAAGGGCATGCGCTCAATGCATTGCTTCTGGCGTCTGCGACGGACGCTCGCCGCTACGCGCGCAGGCGCTGCCGCACGAGCGACGTCGACGATGCGGTTCAGGAGACGTTGCTCGTCGTCGCGCGCAAAATCTCCGCGCTCAAAGCGGCGGCGGCCTTTTCGGGATGGCTCTTCACCATCGTACGACGTGAGTGCGACCGGCTCGCGCGGGCAATGTTTGCGACGGAGTCCCTCGAGGAGTCCGGGGTCGAGCGTTATCTCGCGGACCGCACCGATGTGGAGCTGCGGGTCGAGCTCGCAGCGGCGCTCGCGGCGCTGCCGGCTCATTACCGGCGCGTGATTCTCATGCGCGACGTCGAGGAGTTGACGATCTCGGAGATCGCGTCGGCACTCGACGAGCCTTCGAGTGCGGTGAAAAGCCGCCTGCATCGGGCGCGGGAGATGGTGCGCGCGCATCTCCTCGGCGGCACGGCCCCAGGCGTCCGGGACCTTCGTCCGGAACCGGCGGCGGCCTGACACGACGGACATCCGTCTCCCGGCCCACGAGGGGAGCGAGAAACATTTCTTCCGCCAACCGAACCGTTTTTCGCTTGGCGGCCCTCTCAGCAGATGACGGCGCGTTCGGCTTCGCGGCGGGGACCCCAAGTGGGGCGCCACGGAGGTCGAGGAGCGGCGTCGGAATCGGGATCCCATTCGGAGGAAGACACATGTCCAATCGCACGCTTTCCGCTCTCGTCGCCGGCGCCTTCGTGACGGCGCTCGGCTCGCTTTCCGCCGGGCCGGCGTCGGCCGACGACGCCGCCATGATGAAGATGATGAAGGAGAACCAGGCCAAGGCCATGGCTGCGATGAAGACCGGAAAGTTCGACAAGTGCTACGGCGTCGCCCTCAAGGGACATAACGACTGCTTCGCCGGCGCCGGCACGTCGTGCGCCGGGACCAGCAAGGTCGACTACGAGGGCAATGCCTGGAAGCTCGTGCCGAAGGGCACGTGCGAGGCGATGGCGACCCCGAACGGCCACGGCAGCCTCACCCCCAAGGCGTAGCCGCCGTCCTTGCTAAAGACGGGCGCGCCAGTCTGCGCCCGTCGCTCCCCATGATCCAGGACGACTCTGATGGCCCTTGTCGGCTTCTCTCAGGCTCCACGCGCGATGCTGCAGCGCGCCGGTGTCGGCCTCAAGGCCGAGCATTACCGCACGATCCTCGAAGAGAGACCTGACATCGGCTTCTTCGAGGTCCATGCCGAGAACTACATGTGCGCCGGCGGACCGCCGCACCGGTACCTGTCGGCGATCCGCGAGCGCTATCCCCTGTCGCTGCACGGCGTTGGCCTGTCGATCGGCGGGACCGCGCCGCTTGACCGTGACCACCTGGCTCGCCTGAAGGCGCTGATCGAACGCTATGAACCGGAACTCTTTTCCGAGCACCTCGCCTGGTCGACACATGGCGGCGCGTTCCTCAACGACCTCCTGCCGATCCCCTACACGGCCAAGACGCTCGCGCACGTCTCAGCGCACATCGATCAGGTCCAGGAGGCGCTCGGCCGGCAAATGCTCCTGGAAAATCCCTCCACCTATGTCGCCTACTCCGAGAGCGACTACGACGAAGTGGATTTCATCACGGAAATCGCTCGCCGGACGGGATGCGGCCTGCTGCTCGACGTCAACAACGTCTATGTCGCCTCCACCAATCAGCAGTGGGACCCGATCGCCTATATCGACGCGTTCCCGCTGAGCCGGGTCAAGGAAATCCACCTCGCCGGTCACGCCCGCAGGACCGACGACAAGGGACGCCCCCTCCTCATCGATGCGCACGACCGGCCAGTCGAGGACATCGTCTGGCATCTCTACGCTCACGCCGTCGCTTTGAACGGTCCACTCCCGACGTTGATCGAATGGGACGCAGACGTGCCGGCTTGGCCCGTCCTCGTGGCGGAGGCTGCGCACGCTGAGGAAATCATGGCGTCCCGAGGCAGGAAAGGCGCGCGCCATGCCGCGGCGTGACGACCCTCAGCGCGACTTCGCCGAGGCGCTCCTCGACCCCAGTCTGCCCCCTCCCGAGGGACTCACCGGTCCTGACGGCGAGCCGAGTGCAGATCGCTTCGCCGTCTATCGCAACAACGTTGCGGTCGGCCTGACCGACGCGCTTGCCGACGCATTCCCCGCGGTGCGCCGCATCGTCGGCGAGGAGTTCTTCCGAGCCATGGCGCGCATTCACGCGCTCGCGGAGCCCCCGGCCTCGCCGATCCTGCTCGACTACGGCGCGAAGTTCCCGGATTTCATCGCAGGGTTCCCGCCCGCGGCGGGGCTTCCTTATCTCGCCGCGGTGGCGCGGATCGAGCGCGCGTGGCGGGAGGCCTACTACGCCGCCGAGGCCGAGCCGATCGATCCCGGCGCCTTCGCGGGCCTCGACGCCGACGAATTGCCCAGTCTTCGCCTGACGTTGCATCCCTCGCTGCGGCTCGTCCGCTCTTCCTTTCCGGCGCTGACGATCTGGGACCTGAATATCGGCGACGAGCCTCCTGCTACGGTCGATCTCACGGGTCGCTGCGAGGACGCGCTGATCGTCCGGCCACGCGCCGAAGTCGAAGCCCGCCGCCTGCCCGGCGGCGGTTTCGAATTCATCGCTGCTCTATGCTGCGGGGAAACCGTGCTCACAGCGGCGAACGACGCGCTCGAGGCCAGCGCCGACTTCGACATTGCGGGCAATCTCGTCGGCCTTTTCGAAGCGGGCGCAATCGTCGCAATGGTCCGTGAGCGTGCGCCCGTAGTTTCCGAGACACGGTCATGACGCCCTCTTTGCGAGCCATGATCGCCTGCGGCGATCGCGCCCTGCGCGACGGGCCCGGAGTGGCGGCCCGCCTCGTCGCGCCGGGCATGATGCGGGTCGGGCTCGCGGCGCCGTCCGTCCTTTCGCGGCTGGCACACAGGGGCACATGCAAGGGGCGCCTCGGCGTGTCCTTCAGGAACGTCGGCGTCCGCCTGCGTGTCGCTGATGACAAATCGCTTCGCGCGCATCCTGAAGCGGGCGCATTTCAGTCAGGAGAGGCGGCGCGCCGTGTCGAGACGGAGCGGAAGCCTTTCTTGCGGTTGCTGTTCGTTCGTTTCATGCGATTTCAGTTCCACGGAAACGATGGCGCGCCCAGGCAAACAGAGCGACGTGAAAGCCTTCTCCCCAGTCCCGATGAGTTCCGCGCGCTCGAATTGGCGGAAACGATGACGCTGAACCCGCTCGACGAAGAGCTGCAGACGCGGCTCGAAGCGCGCTGCAGCGAGGAGGTGATCGTCAAGTTCAGCGGCCTTGGCGCCTTCCCGAAGCCAACCTCGAAGTTCAACGGCCCTGTCAATTTGGCTGTGCTGAGGTCCTTCCCGACCCGGAAGCCGGAAAGTCGAGCGCGCCTCCATTCGACGTTCGCGCAGCCACGCTGATACGAAAAATGCGAGCCGGCGCGCGAGACTGGGGGACCGCCCTCGCCATCGGACCAGGCCTCGTCACGCATGGTGCTGCACGATTCACGAAGCGGATCTTCGGCGCCGCGTCGAGCGCCGCCTTGCCGGAGAGGGCGCGCCTTCGCTTTCTTCGCGAGCAGGCGACGAGCGAAATCATCGTCGGCTGGATTCAGGCGGCGGCCATCGTTTTCTTCGCCTTCGTCTATGCAATCTCGCCCAAAGCGTTTCCGCCCGGCACGCGTTTCGAGCCCGTGCCCTGGACGCTCGCGGTCTACGGGGTGTTCACGGCCGGGCGCATCGTCCTCGCCTATCGCCGCCGTCTCTGCGACGGCCTGGTGACGCTTTCAATTGTCATCGACGTCGCCGTGCTCATGATCACGATCTGGAGCTTTCACTTGCAGTACCGCGCGCCGGCCGCGCTTTATCTCAAGGCGCCGACGCTGATGTACGTCTTCATCCTGATCGCGCTGAGGACGCTCCGCTTCGATCCGCGCTATGTCGTGATCGCCGGCGGCTGCTCGGCCGCCGGGTGGCTCGCCCTGTTCCTTTACGCTGCGGTCCAATCCGGCGAAGGCGCGCTGGGATTCACTCACAATTACGTCGAGTACGCAACGTCCTACAAGATCCTGAGAGGCGCTGAAGTCGACAAGATCCTCTCGATCCTGATTGTCACCGCCATCCTGGCTCTTTCGCTCCGCCGAGCCCGGAATCTGCTTGCGAACTCTGTGGCGGAAGAGATCGCGGCGGCGGATTTCGCCAGGTTCTTCCCGCCGGAGGTTGCAGAACAGCTTCGCAGCTCCGACGTCGAGCTCGCTTCGGGCCAAGGCCTGCGGCGAACGGCGGCGGTCCTGTCGATCGATCTGCGCGGATTTACGAGGCTGTCACAAGACATGTCGGCGGCCGACCTCATTGAGCTGCTCGGGGAATACCAATCCGCGCTCGTTCCCGTCGTCCAGCGGCGCGGCGGGCGCATCGACAAATATCTCGGCGACGGGATCCTGGCGAGCTTCGGCGCCGTTGCGCCGAGCACGACTTACGCAGCCGACCTTTTGCGGGCGATCGAGGATCTAACTGCGACGGCAAATCGATGGCGATCAGAGCGGACGAAGCGCCATCTCGTCGCTCCGGCGATCGGCGTGGCCGGCTGCGTCGGCGAGGTGGTGTTCGGCATCATCGGTCATGATTCCCGGCTCGAGTATACGGTTATCGGCGAGGTGGTGAACATCGCCGTCAAGCTCGAAAAGCATACGAAGCGCGAGTATGGCCTTGCGCTGACGACAAGGCAGGCTTTCGATGTCGCGCTCGCGCAAGGCTATCGGCCCCGGGGGCTCGTGAGTCGTCGGCCGGGGCAGAGGGTTCAAGGACTCGCGAAGCCGATGGATCTCGTCGCGCTCGCGCCGTGGGACGATGGAGATGACGCTTGACGCCCGAGCGCCTGTGAAGGCGGGTGGAGCTAATCCGATCGATCGGCGCCCGCGTCCCGCCGGGTTCACCGACGGTTCACGGAGGCTCGCCATTTCCGCAATGCCGGGAAACCCTCGGCCGGCTCCCTGTAGCCGACCGTCACGATCGCATATTGCTTTTCGATCCCGGCGAGCATCGTCGGGAAGCCGGTGATTCCCACCCTACGCGCGAGCGCGAAATCTTGGCGGGTCTCGCGCAACGCGTCCTCTCCCGCGAACTCGGCGCGGGAGGCTCCCGGGTCGAAGCCGGTCGCGGCGGCGATGGCGACGAGTTCCTCCAGGTCGGTCACGTCGCGGTTCTGCGCATAGAACGCTGCCTGGATGCGCCGCAAGCCTTCAAGAGCCGCGGCCGCTCCGGCGCGCCGCATGACGACGACGGCCCGGGCGCCGGGCTCGGTGTCGTAGACAAAACCCTTCCGCTCGAAGAAGGCGTGATCGAAGGGCTGCAATGTCCGCTCGCGCACATGCTCCCAGTGCGATCGGATCGTCCGTATATCTGAGTCGCTCGCGGGCGCTTTCGTATACGGGCGCAGGCCGCCCATAACGGGATGAATCGGCAGGTCTTCGCCGAACTCCCGCCCGATCGCCGCGACGACTGGAGAAAAACCCCAGCACCAGGAGCACATGGGGTCGGCGAAATAGACGAGATGCGGCCCTTTCAGGATCTCCATCATCGAACGCGCTCCGCGGGAAGAGAGGACATGAGGACCGCGATCAGCGCTGTCCAGCCGGTCTGATGGGAGGCGCCGGCGCCGCGGCCCGTGTCGCCATCGAAATATTCGTAGAACAGCGGGTCGTCGGCGAAACGCGGATCGCCGAGCAGGCCTTCTGCGCCGAACAGGGGTCGCCGCCCGTCTCGGCCTTTGAGAAAGATGCGGGCGAGCCGTTGCTGCAGCTCCCGGGCGACGCCGTCGAGCGTCAGAAAGCTCCCCGATCCTGTGGGACACTCGACCCTGAGGCTCTCGCCGTAATAGTCGTGCAACCGCTTCAACGCGTCGATGATGAGGAAATTGACCGGCATCCAGACCGGACCGCGCCAGTTCGAGTTGCCGCCGAACAACCGGTTGTCCGATTCCGCTGGCGCATAGCGCACTGTGAAGTCGCGTCCGTCCTGGTGGATTGTATAGGGATGAGAGCAGTGAATGCGCGAGAGCGCGCGCACGCCGAAGTCAGACAGGAATTCCGTTTCATCGAGCATGCGTCGCAGCACGGCCTTCAGCCGGTCGGGACGCAGCAGCGCGAGCAGGCGCCGCCGGCCGACGCCCGGCGTATCCCAGTGACAGACGAGCGTCGCCAGTTTGGGGAGATACTTCGAGAGCCAACCGAGCCGAAGGGCGAAATCGGGGACCTTGTCGAGCAGCGCCGGCTCCAGGAGTTCGACGGCGAAGAGCGGGATGAGGCCAACCATCGAGCGGACCTTCAACGGCGTTGGCGGGCCCTCGGGCGGACTCAGCATGTCATAGAAGAACTGGTCTTCCGCGTCCCACAGCCCTGCGCCGGCTTCGCCCATGTTGGTCATCGCTTCTGCGATATGCAGGAAGTGCTCGAAGAACTTCGTTGCGACGTCCTGATAGACGGGATTGTGCAGGGAAAGCTCGAGCGCGATGCGCATGAGGTCGAGGCAATACATCGCCATCCAGGCGGTCGCATCCGACTGACTGATCTGCGCGCCGGCCGGCGCGGGTTTCGAGCGGTCGAACGCGCCGATGTTGTCGAGCCCGAGGAATCCGCCCTGGAAGATGTTGCGCCCGTCGGCGTCCTTGCGGTTCACCCACCAGGTGAAGTTCAGCATCAGCTTGTGGAAGACGCGCTCGAGAAAGGCCAGGTCTCCGTGACCCCCGTTGGCCTTACGGTCGAGGTCGTACACACGCCACGTCGCCCAGGCGTGAATCGGCGGGTTGACGTCGCTGAAATTCCATTCGTAGGCGGGGATCTGCCCGTTCGGGTGCATGTACCAGACCCGTCCGAGCAGGAGCAGCTGTCGCTTGGCGAAGTCCGGATCGACATGGGCGAGCGCCACGCAATGGAAACCCAGATCCCAAGCCGCGTACCAAGGGTATTCCCATTTGTCGGGCATCGAAATGACGTCGGCGTTGTTGAGGTGGCGCCATTCCCGGTTGCGGCCGTGACGTCGTTCGGGCGGCGGAGGCGGCTGGCCTGGATCGCCGTCCAGCCAATTGCTCACGTCGAAATGATAGAACTGCTTGCTCCACAGGAGCCCCGCGTAGGCCTGGCGCTGGACGAGGCGTGCGTCTGGGTCGTCGACGCCAGCCTGCACGATCGCGTAGAACGCGTCCGCCTCCTGGCGCCTCGCCGCGACGACCGCCTCGAAATCGTCGAACGGTGCGGGATGCGCGTCCGCCGCGAGTCGCAACCGCAGGGTCATCGCGCCGCTCGCCGGAACGCGCGCACGATAGTGGGCGGCGGCCTTCGTGCCGGTTCGCGCCGGATTGACCGCGTCCTCGCGACCGTCGACCACGTAATCGTGGAACGCGTCCTTGGAATAACCTTTGAGTTTCGCTCCATAGAGGCGGGCAGCGTTCGTGTCGTTGTCGCAAAAGAGAAGCCCCGGCGAACCGTCGCAATAGAGCCGATGCGGCGGGAGCTTTGCATGGCGCACCGCGATCGACCCGTCGCCCGCGACCGAGAGACCCGGGCGTTCGGAATTTGGCGCCCAGGACCAGACGTTGCGGAACCAGAGTTGCGGGAGGAGATGCAGGTCGGCGTCCTCCGGCGCGCGATTGCGCGCCGTCACGCGCATGAGAAGGTCGGCTTTGCCGGCCTTGGCGTATTCGACGACGACGTCGAAATAGCGCCCGCCTTCGAACACGCCGGTATCGACGATCTCGAACTCCGTATCGGACAGACCTCGCCGCCGGTTCTCCTCGACGAGCAGCGCGTAGGGGAATTCGGTCTGCGGATACTTGTAGAGCATCCGCATGTAGGAATGGGTCGGTGTCGAGTCGAGGTACCAGTAGAGCTCCTTGACGTCCTCGCCGTGGTTGCCCTCGGCGTTGGCGAGGCCGAACAGCCGCTCCTTCAGGAACGGATCGCGGCCGTTCCACAATGCGAGCGCGAGGCAGAGGCGCTGGTCGCAGTCCGACACGCCGGCGATGCCGTCCTCGCCCCAGCGGTAGGCCCGGCTCCTCGCCATGTCGTGAGGAAAGTATCTCCAGGCGTCGCCGTCGGCGCTGTAGTCTTCACGTACGGTTCCCCATTGACGCTCGCTGAGATAGGGACCCCAGCGGCGCCAGCCACGCTCCTTTCCGGCGTCCTCCGCCAGCCGGGCGTGCTCCGGAGAGGCGGCTGGCGAAGGGCCGACCGGCGACGCGTTCGCTTCGTCGCTCAGTCTTGTCGTCTCGTTCATGCCGCGCCCGCTGCGGCGGTCGCGTGCCGTTCCGTTTCTGCTCGGGACGCCGGGAGCTTGCCGTCGGCCCAATGGATGCCGTGGAAGTCGAATCCGCCCGCGAGCGTCGGCTTGACGATCTCGAAGAAGGGCGACGCGTCGAAGTCTCGCGGCGCGAAAAGCGAATGGTGCCGGATGTGCCAGATCTCAGCCGCGCATTCGCGGCAGGCGGCCGAATCGGCGACCGTCGCCTCGATCTCCGGCAAGACCGGATAGCGGATCGACTGGAACGCCTCGGCGATGAGGGTCGAGCAGATCGCTCGGGTCGGGTCGCCGCTGCCGAGCGCGATCATGCGGCGCCGCCATCCGGTCGGGACTGGCGGCGTCGGCAGGAGGTAACGCACGAGATCGATGACGTTCTTGAGATCGTAGCGATGGCCGAGACGGGCAATCGCATATCCGGTCACGGCGCGCGTTTCGGACTCGGTAAGGCCGACTGGCCGGCAGATGCGGGTATGCAAGCCGGCAAAAACGTCGAGCCCTACGCTACGCACCCCTTCGACGAGGTCGGCTTCGACGAAACAATGATCGGGGTTGGCGAGCCCGGCGTCGAAGCCGACGAAGAGCGCCGCGTGAGACCAGGTGGACTGGGTCAGATATTTGATCGCTGAGCTGATGCGGCTATCCCCCTCCACCAGCAGCACGTCGGCCGGTCGTAGCGAAGCGCGCATGTCCGGCGTCGCCGTCGGCGGGCTGGAACTGCGCAATGGCCTCGGGCGCGCGAGCCAGCGCGCCAGCGCGCCGCCGACCCGGGAAGCAAGATTAGATGACATCGCCATCCCCTAAAGGCGCCCGATCCCGTGCCGCCGCCAGTTGTCTTACCCCTGGTGTTGAGGGCCTATTCCCTGGAACATCGCGCGAAGATCGACGGTCCCGCGCACTCCGACCTCATCGAAATGCCGGTCCAGCCATTCAGCCGCGGTCTGCCGTCCGACGTCGCGCAAATGGGTGAGAAACGACCATTCCGCGTTGAGTTTTGACGACGCGCCGAGTGGCGCGAGCGCTGCCTGGTTCTCGATGATGTGGACGCGCTCGCGGCGGTATCGCGCCTCTTCGAGCTTGCCCTCGTCGATCAGCCGGGCGACGAAATCGATCGCCCTGAGCTCTTTGAGGAGGCTCGCGTTGAAGCTGATTTCGTTGAGCCGGTTCTGGATTTCCGCCACGCTCATCGGAACGCCGCGACGCTCCACCGGATTAATCTGGACGACGAGAATGTCTGCGGCGTCGCTTTCGGTATGGAAGGGAAACAGCGCGGGATTGCCCATGTAGCCGCCGTCCCAGTAGGGCGCGCCGTCTATCGTCACCGCCCTGAAGAGCAGCGGGAGGCAGGCCGAAGCCATCACCATGTCGGCGGTCAGGCTCCTGCCGTCAAACACCTTTACTCGCCCCGTCTCCACGTTGGTCGCGGAGACGAACAGCCGGATGCCTTCGCACTGGCGGACACACTCGAAGTCGATCGACGCCTCGAGCACGTCGCGCAGCGGGTTCATGTCGAGCGGATTGAACTGATAGGGAGAGAAAAGCCGCGTCATCGTCAGGAACGCCTGATGGCCGAACGAGCGATCAAGGCTCCACGACCCCATGACGATATCGAGGACGTCGCGTCGAACCGGCGAGAAGCGGGCCGCGTCGCTGATGGCGCGCCAGAACGATTCGAGCTTCTCTCTGGCCCGATCCGGGCCTCCGGCGAAATATCCGTCGGCTAGCGCCACCGCGTTCATGGCGCCCGCGGACGCTCCGGATATGGCGGCAATGTCGAGCCGGCCGTCTTCGAGGATCTTGTCCAGGACGCCCCAGGTGAACGCGCCGTGCGCCCCGCCGCCCTGCAGGGCGAGGTTGACCCGCTTCCGGGAATTGCTGAGCCGTTCAGGCTCGAAGCGCGCGTTCATGATCCCCTCTGTTCTCGCGGCTCCAACCGTTGCGACTGGCGGCGCCGCGGCAAAGATCGAGTCCGCGACGCCCGGATGCGGTTGGGCGACGGCGGCATCGAAAGAGTTTGCGTCTAGGGACGGGCCGACTCGGCTGCGGGAAAACGCCGGGCCTGTCTCGCGCGGTCGCGCCATCTCGCGCTCAGGAAAGAGCGAAGAGCGTCAACCACGCCCATGCCGAGGCCGGTTGGTCCATAGCGGTCGAGCGTAGCCAACTGCGCGCAAAGGTCGGTGCGCGACGGCCGCCGGGGCCAGCCGAGCGGGCCGCAGGCGTTGCATTGCAACATCATGAGAAAGACTCCGAGCGACGAAAGTCGAGACTGGTTTCGGGCGCCTGCGCGAGACTCAGCCAGCGGACGGCTTGCCGTTGCGAAGCTCGGAAAGGAGCGCGTCGAACCGGGCGTCAGCGGCCTCCGGCTGCGTGACGGCTTCGCTCGCCACCGCCTCGGTCATGTCCTGCGTTGCGCGCATCTGGCGGAGGAACCGCGCACACCCCCGGCACAGGAGCAAGTGCAGCCGCATCGTCGCGGCTTCCCAGCCGCCAAGATCTCCATCGATCATGGCGTTAGCCCGTTCGGCGACCCCCCGACAACTGAGCATGGCGCTTCATCCTTCTCGTCCAACGTTCCGACGACATGACAATCGGCGCGGTCTCGCTGTTACGCGTCTGCGCCAAAAATTTCGGGGCAGGCGCTCAGAGCCGGCATTCGGCCAGGACGGCGTCGAGCTTGCGACGCACCGCGAGTCTCGCCCGATGCAGCAGGACGCGCATGGCGCCGTCGCTGATGCCGAGCGTCGCGCAAACGTCGGCCGGCTCGAGATCCTTCTGACCACGCAGAAGCAGAACCGCCTGCTGCGAAGGCGGCAGCGACTCGATGGCGCGGTTGACATGATCGAGCAGGCTGCGCCCGGCGACCACCCGCTCCGGGGTGACCTCGTCCCAGAGCGCCGGCAGGTCTCTCCATCGCCCGCGGCCGTCGAATGCAGAGGCGAGGCCGTCGTCGGCGTCGTCGCCCCCGCTGTCGAACGAGACCATTCTGCCGTCGCGCGCGGCGCGCGAGCGCGCCGCGTTGCTCAGGATCGTGAAGATCCACGCCGCGAGCGATGACCGCCCCTGGAATCCACCGATGTTTCGCAAGACCGCGACCCATGTGTCCTGTGCGACATCTTCCGCCGTGTCGCGGCTCCTGACGATCGCCGTAGCGAGTCGGACCATTGCGCGGTTGTGGCGGCGATAGAGTTCCTCGAATGCCGCCCTGTCGCCCGCCGCGAGCCGTCCTGCGAGCTCGATGTCGTTTGGCGTCGAAGTCGCCATGAATCTCTGCCCCCTCCTCGTCCACCCTTTTTCCGCCGTTGCCGTTCCCGTGCGAAGCGACGGATCCGCGGCTGTTGATTTCTATGGATCGTTCTATTAAATAGGTCTACTGGTCTTTCAACGCAACAACCATGTCCCGCACGCGCCTCCTTTCCGACGACGTCATTCTCGAACGCGCCATCGCGGTCTTCTGGCGGCGCGGTTACGCCGGCGCCTCCTTACGCGATCTGACCGAGGCCACGGGCCTCAGCGCCGCCGCGCTCTATCATCGCTTCGTGGACAAGGACGGTCTGTTCGTGGCCGCTCTGACCCGCTACGCCGACGAGGGGCTCGTCGAACGCCTCGCGCGCCTTTCCGCTTTCGACGACCCGCTGAAGGCGATCCGCGCGCTGATCGACGAATTGATCGCCCTGTCGCTCGCAGACCCCGAGCGCCGTGGTTGTCTCCTGGTCAACACCGCGCTCGACGGCGCCCCGATGTCCAAGGCCGCGCGTGCGGTCGTGCTTAAGCGGCTCGCCGAAGTCGAAGCCTTCTTCGCGGCCCAGCTCCGTCGCGCGGTCGCAACCCGCTTGTTGCCGGCCGACACGGACGTTCCCGCCAAGGCGGCCGCGCTGCTCGGCGCCGTCGTTGGCGTGCGCGTGCTGGCGCGATTGGACTCCAAAGCCGGGCGGTTGCGAGCCCTCGCAGACCACGCCATGGCTGGGCTCGACGCTCCGGCGCGATCCCTCCGACCGAAATCCCTGCAATAGACGGTTGCAGGCCCATCTTCACCGGGGCTTCGCGCCGCAATCCGGTGGGGCCAACGAGACGCCGGCGCCCAAAAAGGTTGACGAATGACTGCGGAAGCCAAGCTGACCCTGCCCGCGCAAACGCTTTCCAGCGACGATCCGGCGATCCGCCGCGTTTTGGAGAAGGCCAAGGCGCAAGTCGGAGTCATTCCCAATATGTACGCCAACATGGTCAATTCGCCGGGCGTCCTCGAAACCTATCTCGACGGTTACGCGCGCTTCCGGACCGACTCCGGTTTCACGCCGGCCGAACAGGAAGTGGTGTTTCTCGTCGTCAGCATCGAGAACGGCTGCAATTATTGCGGCGCCGCCCACAGCATGATCGCCGACAAGATGTCCAAAGTGCCAGCTCCGGTCCTGGAGGCGCTGCGCCACAAGCGGCCCATCCCCGATGCGAAACTCGCCGCGCTCGCCAAGTTCACGAAGACCATGGTCGACACGCGCGGCAAGCCGTCCAAGGGGGATATGGCGGCTTTCCTCGCCGCCGGCTTTACCGAACGGCACGCACTCGAGATCGTCTTGGCGATGGCGGTCAAGACGCTGAGCAATTTCTCGAACCATCTCTTCCACACTCAGGTCGACGACATGTTCGCGGCCTATAGAATGCCGTCCGCCGAAAGATAGCCGCCGGGCGCGATCGCGCCGGGGGGTTGGAGGCGCGTTGGTGAAAACCACAGGCAAGCTGCATCCGGGCCAAGCCCTCGGCCCTGCGAATTTTCAACACCAGAACGGCGCGCCCTTCGTCTTCGACGCGCCGGGAAGGCTGGCAGGCCCTGTTCATTTTTCGCGGACAGCACTGCCCGATCTGCAAGAGCTATCTCGTCGAGATCGAGGAGCGCCGCGCGGCTCTTGCCGCGCTCGGTGTCACGCTGGCCGCTGTCTCAGCCGACTGCGCCGCACAGACGCGTCTGCTTGCCCGGACGGTGAGCGTTGGCTTTCTGCTGCTGCATGGCCTCGACGAACCGACCATGCGCGCGCTCCGCCTCTACATTTCCGAGCCGCAATCACCGCACGAGACGGATCACCGCTTTCCGGAGCCCCCGCTCTTCACTGTCAATGCGCAGAGTCTCCTGTAGATCGTCGACGTCGCGAACGCGCCGTTCGTACGAGCGAATTTCGATCGTCTGCTCGCGGGGCTGCGCTTCGCGATGGATAGGAACTATCCCGTCCGAGGAACCGCCACATGACCAAGCTTTCCGGCATTCGCGCCTGCGTCTTCGACGCTTATGGCACGATCTTCGACTTCGCTTCGGCCGCCGCGCGCTGCGCCGACATTCCCGAAGAAAAGCGAGGCGCGCTCACCATGCTGTGGCGCGACAAGCAGTTGCAGTACACATGGCTCAGGACCCTGCAGGGCCGTTACGCCGATTTCTGGCAGGTCACAGGGGAGGCGCTCGATTTCGCGTTGGAAAGCCTCGGGCTCGCCTCGCCAGCGCTGCGAGAGCGGCTGATGCAACTCTATCTGACGTTGGAAGCGTTCCCGGAAGTTCCCGAGACCCTGCGGACGCTTCGCGCGACAGGCTTCACGACCGCCATTCTCTCCAATGGTTCTCCCGCCATGCTCGAGGCGGTCGTGCGCGGAGCGGGGCTGCACGACTTGTTCGACGCCGTGCTTTCGGCGGACGCGGTCAAGGCGTTCAAGACCCATCCGAGCGTCTACGAATACGGCCTGCGCGCGCTTGGCGTCGGAGCACACGAAACGTCCTTTCAGTCCTCCAACGCCTGGGACGCCTATGCGGCCTCGGCGTTTGGAATGCGTGTGGTCTGGTGTAACCGGTACGGCCAGCGGCCCGAGCGCCTTCCAGGCGCGCCCGATCACGAAGTGCGCAGCCTCGCCGAACTGCCGGAGTTGCTGACGGCATAGGGCGCTTGAATTTGAGGGAGCATGCGCAAGACGGAGGGCGCGCCGGCCGCGCGGACCATTGGGCTGACCGCAGCGGCGATGGTCGCCTTCGCGGCGAATTCGATATTCTGCCGCCTCGCCCTCGCGCATAGCGAGATCGATCCGGCGAGCTTCACGTTGGTGCGCGTCAGCGCGGGGGCGTTGGCGCTCTGGCTGATCCTGCTTGTCACGGGCGGGACGCGAACCGGGGGCGGGAACTGGCCGGCGGCCATCTTCCTGTGTGCTTACGCAGCCGCATTTTCTTTCGCCTATGTCACGCTGCCCGCAGGGACAGGCGCCCTACTGCTGTTCGGAGCGGTGCAAGTGACGATGGTGTCGGCTGGACGGCTTCGCGGCGAGCGCATGTCCCGACTTCAGGCCATCGGCTTCATTCTGGCCGTCGCGGGGCTTATGGCGCTCCTTATGCCCGGCGCCAGCGCGCCGTCACTCGTTGGCGCGACGTTGATGATTGTCGCCGGCGCATCCTGGGGAGCCTATTCGCTCATTGGCCGAAACGCCGCCGATCCGCTCGCATCAACGGCCGGCAATTTTCAGCGCGCGCTGCCCTTGGCCGGCGTTCTCGTCGCCGCGACAGCTTTCGAGGGGCACAACATAGAGCCCGCCGGAGTGATGTACGCCGTCCTTTCAGGCGCCGTCGCCTCCGGGTTCGGCTATTCCATCTGGTACGCCGCGCTCCGCGGGCTGTCGCCGGTTCAAGCCGCGTCTGTGCAACTGAGCGTCCCTGTTCTCACGGCGCTCGCCGGAACGGCGGCGCTCGGCGAGGCCGTCTCACCACGTCTGGCCCTCTCATCGCTCGTTATCCTTGGCGGCATCGCCTTAGTCATCGCGGCGCGCAAGATTGCGGCCTGAACGATTGGCAACCGCCGCGCGGATTGTCTCAATAGCAGCTATTCTTCCTGGAGATGTGACGCACGCCCTGAAGATGCGGGCCATCAATACCTCGCTCGAGCTTTATGGTCCGCCTCGGCTTCGCGACACACAGCTATGGCCGGCGATTCCAAGACGGCCAAAGTACGCCGGAATGGCAACTCCATGGACGTGTCGCTGGCCGCTGTCGCTGCCCGGCGATGGACGTGCCGCCAGGCGAGCGCATTCCCGCCGGAAGCCGACGACGCTGGTTCAGCTCTGCGGGCCGAGGTGCAAGCCTGCACCGACAGCGTCCTTTTGGCCCCTTCGACGCCAGTTACGAGGGTCGCTCCAGGACGTTGACGATCCGCAACCGTGGGCGACTGCGGCGCAGGAATCAACCGGCGCAACAAGAGAGCTTCGTCACCTCTTTGTCGAACGCGAGGGCGGCGAGCTTCAGCCCTTCCACGGTCGTCAGATAGGGGAAGATCGTCTCCGCGACTTCCTTCACCGTCAGCCTGCCGCGGATCGCCATCGCCGCCGTTTGAATGCTGTCGGCGCCTTCAGGGGCGCAGATATGCGCGCCGATGAGCCTGTCGCCGTCGGCGTCCGCCACGAGCTTGATAAGCCCGCGCGTGTCCCGCGCCGCCAGCGCGCGAGGAACCTGGTCGAGGCCGATCGTGGAAACTCGCGTCTTGACCCCGGCGGCGCGAGCAACCGCTTCCGTATAGCCGACGCTCGCGACCTGCGGATCGGTGAACACGATGGCCGGCATCGCGGAATTGTCATAGGCGAGACTGTCGCCGTTGAGCGCGTTCTTGGCCGCAAGCTTTGCGCCGTAGGCCGCCATGTAGACGAATTCGTCGCGGCCCGTGACATCGCCTGCCGCATAGACGCCGGGCCGACTCGTGCGCATGCGATCATCCACGACGATGGCGCCCTGCGGCGTCTGAGCGACGCCGAGCTCGGTGAGGCCCAGCCCCTCAGTGTTCGGCGTGCGTCCTGTCGCGGCGAGAACCTTTTCGGCCTCGATCTGCGCCTCGCGGCCGTCGCGGACGAACGACAGCTCGACTCCCGTCCCCGTTTTGCGGATCGAGCGATAGGCGACGGCGGAAACGACCTCGATCCCCTCGCCGGAGAAGACTTGCGCCAGCGCCGCGCTGATCTCCGGCTCGGCTTCGGGCAACAACCTTGAACGGCAGACGAGCGTCACGCGCACACCGGCGCGTGCGAACATCTGCGCCAGTTCCGCCCCGACATAACCGCCGCCGACTACGATGAGCGAGCGCGGCAGGTCTTCGAGTTCGAGCGCCGTCGTGCTCGTCAAATAGGGCACGGTGTCGATGCCCGTGATCGCCGGAACCCCGGGCCGGGCGCCGGTGGCGACGATGATCCGCTCCGCGGCGAGAAGCGCGCCGGCGACCTCGACGCCGCCTTCGACGAGCTTCGCCGGCCCTTCGCGGTAGGCGACGTTGTTGTAGGCGGGCAGCAGGTCTGCGTATTTGGCCTGCCGCAGCGAGGCGACCAGTGCGTCCTTTTGCTTGATCGTGGCGCGCCAGTCGAGAACCTCGGCATGGGCGGAGACGCCGGCGAAGCGAGCCGCGGCGCGCGCGTTGTAGAGCGTCTCCGCCGCGCGGATCAGCGCCTTCGACGGCACGCAGCCGACATTGACGCACGTGCCGCCGATTCTGCCGGCCCCGATCAGTGCGACCTGCGCGCCCTGCTCGGCGGCTGTGATCGCCGCCGAAAATCCCGCAGATCCGGCGCCGACAACGGCAAGGTCATATTGGTCGGTTTTCTTCGCCTTCGGCGCGCAGCAATCGCTCATCGTTTCGTCCTCGGTTCCGCCGCCTCAGCCCTTCGTCGCCTTGGCGACTTCGGCTGGATAGCCATGGTCGGTCGCAGCCTTGATCATCGTGTCCGGCGATGTCACCGCGGCGTCGTAGTTTATCGTCGCTGTGACGTCGGCCATCGCGTCGGCTTGACTGACCGTGACGCCGTTGACGCCTTTGACATGGGCGAGCGTGCTCTTCACGATCGGCCCGCATAGCACGCACCCGGCGTGGTGGACGGTAAGAACGATCGTCGCCTCGCCCGCTTGCGCCGTGACGGGAGCGGCGAACAGCCCAATTGCGGCCAACATTCCAAATCCGGTCTTCATGTTTCTCCCCATCTCAGCAATGTCTTTCGACACTCACAGGAAATATCGCGCGGCGTATGGGAACGCGACCGCGATGCCGACCAACGTCCCGGCGGCGATCAGGCCGATCCTCGCGACGCGATCCGACTGCGGCGTGGCGCAGTAGCCGTCGGCGCAAACGACCTGCCTCTTGCGGCGCAGCCGCCAAGCGCCGGCTCCGACGAAAGCCAGCGAGACGGCGGCGAAGATGGGCTGGTAGGGCTCTAGCGCCGTCAGGTTGCCGATCCAGGCGCCGCTGACGCCGGCAAGAAAGAGCGCGAAGGGAATGACGCAGCACGATGCCGCCCCCAGTGCGCCCAGAATGCCGCCGACGGCGAGCCAGCCCGACGCCGTGGCGCGTTCGCCGTGCGCCGGCGCCGCGACGGCGTCGGCCTCTCGCAGCCCGTGGGTCGAAATTGTCGAATCGCTCATGATCGTTGCGCTCCTATTGCACGAGGTCCCAGCTTGCGAATATCGTGCGGCCTGTAGTGACTACGGGGTCAAGGACTATTTTCATGAGCCTCCCGAAGCCCTCCAAAGGCCTTCAGCGCGCGGAGTTGGCCCGTCGAACAGGCGCCAATCTCGAAACCGTCCGCTATTACGAGAAGATCGGCCTGTTGCCGGCGCCGCCGCGCACCGCCAGCGGCTACCGCAGCTATGACGCCGCCCACGAGCGTCGCCTCGGCTTCGTGCGCCGCGCGCGCGAGCTTGGATTCTCTCTCGAGGAAATTCGCGCCCTCTTACGTTTGGTTGATGAGCGGGAGCAGCCTTGCGCGGAAGCGAGCCGCCTCGCGGGAAGCCATTTGGCGGATGTGCGCGCAAAGATCGCCGATTTGAAGCGCATGGAACGCGTGTTAAGAAACGTCGTCGCGCAATGCGGCGATGGAACACGCCGTGATTGCCCTCTGATCGACACGCTATTTCGACAGAAGGCCGTCGATTGATTTGACGTCCTCGGACCTCGGTAAAGTCGCAAGCGGCCGGTGCGCGATGCCCGGCTTCGGTCATGGCCTAATCCAGCCGGCGTCCTGGGCAGCCTGATGAGGAACGAACAGCGCCGCCGCCAGCATCAGCGCGGCGCCGAGTCACTCGGCCCAAATCGTGACGCGACAAGCAGTTGCAATACGGATTCGTAACCTGGGCAAATCCCCGGGCAAGACCACGATCCGTTGGCTTCCGGCCGATTTTTCGGGGCCGCAAGTGATTCTAATGACTCAACCTCGCAATCGCAGCATGCTTTCTTGTGCAGGTGCGTGCCCGAAGAATTTGCCCCGCTCCTCGGGCTGCGGACCTCTCGCGGGGGTCTAGGTCACAAACTCATAAATGCTATTCCGATTTTCGGCGCGGCGTGATTCAAGCTCCCTGAGGGGGAGCGAACATGTCGCCGCGCCGTTACGAGCTTTCGGATTTCGAGTGGTCGATCATCGAGCCGCTGTTGCCGAACAAGCCGCGCGGCGTTCCGCGCTCGGACGACCGCACGGTTCTCAACGGCATCTACTGGCGGCTCCGCACCGGCTCGCCCTGGGCCGAGATTCCGGAGCGCTACGGACCTTCGACGACCTGCTACAACCGCTTCGTCCGCTGGGCCAGGATCGGCGTGTGGGACCGGATATTTGAAGCGATCTCAGCAGCCTACGATGGCGACCTGCAAATGATCGACAGTTCTTCCATCCGCGTCCACCAGCATGGTGCGAACGGCAAAAAGGGGGGTCTGAAGAAACGCCGGCCGCCGCTGGGGACGTCGCTGGAAGCCGCTGCATGGGGCGCTCGCGAGGCGGACTGACGACGAAGATCCACGCCCTCGTCGACGCCAACGGACTGCCCATCCTCTTGAAGCTGACGGCCGGCCAAGCCCATGACGGTCGAAGCGCCGCCGACATGCTCGGCGGCCTCGGCGACGGTCAAATCCTCCTCGCCGACCGCGGCTACGACAGCGACGCTCTGAGAGCGCGGCTCGAAAAGCAAGGCGCCTGGGGCAACATCAAGCCAATGCCCAATCGCGTGAACGTCCCCTCGTTCAGCGCCTACCTCTATCGCTTCCGCAGCCTCGTCGAATGCTTCTTCAACAAGCTCAAACACTTTCGGGCCGTGGCGACGCGCTACGAAAAGCACGACGCAAACTACCTGGCCATCGTCAAGCTCGCCGCTATCCGAATCTGGTTCCGCTTTATGAGTCGGTGACCTAGGGAGGCCCCACGAATCATCCCCTTGGCGGCAACCCGAAGTCGCTCCTACAACCCATATTTGTTTCGTATGTTAAAGATTACATGTAGAAGTCTTAATGTTTGGATTTTGACGGCAGACGGGATTCCTTGCATCCAGCAAGTGTGATAGGTCCGTGAACACTGCAACCTGAATGAATGTGCGTTCGCCAGTATTGCTCGCATGCTCATTTGGAGATCGAACAGCCGAGCGGGGCGACATGGTCGCTCACGGTGTACAACCAGAGTTGTGCAAAATTGCAGAAAGGGGGAAACCTCAATACCAACCTATTCTATACTGAGGAGCCAAAATGTTTCGGGAACGGCGTTTTGGGGACGTCAACAACACGCAGAGTCTGGTAGAACCGAATTCTTCAGGGCAAATCTTCGACCGGTATCAGGAGCTGTCCGCGGTCGCCGCCCGTCTGGACGAAATCGACGCGCAACACGGGGGGTCGGACACGCCCCCGCCCGAGATTGACCAGCTTTGGCGTCGGCGGCGCGAATTGGTTCGAGAAATTGTTGACGTTCCGGCGCCGACGATCAGGGAATCGGTCCTTAAAGCGACCGTCATCTCTTCGCTTCTTTCGGATGGGGAGTTGCGTCTCGGCCTGACCCG
>CAMFKX010000007.1 GCA_945957375.1 uncultured Roseiarcus sp. | reverse complement strand
AAGTGTAATTATCGGTTGACGTCAACTTTGAAAGTCCTTTTTATATCGGTTTTATTCGGGCGCCTGGCGGCCGCCCGGCCGCCGTCCTGGACGGCCGCGGCCCTAGCCGGGCACGGCCCCGTCGAGCCAGGCGATCAGGTCGCGAGTCACCTCGTCGCGGTTGGTCTCGTTCAGCGTCTCGTGCCGCGCGCCGGGATAGATGCGCGTCGTGAGGCGGGCGAATCCGGTCGCCTTCAGCGCGTCGATCAGGCTCTGCAGGTTCGCCCCGACCGGATCCCTCTCGCCGGAGAAGACGAGGATCGGCAGGTCCCTGCGGATGCTGGACAGGGTCGAAAGCCCGGCCGCGCCGGCGAGCGCGTCGAGGAGGTCGATCGCGAGCTGGGTGGAGAACGGAAGGCCGCACAGCGGGTCGGCGACATAGGCGTCGACCTCGGCGGGGTCGCGCGACAGCCAGTCGAATTCGGTGCGGGCCGGCGCGAACGGCTTGTTGAACGCGCCGAACATCATCGATACCAGTAGGGAGCTCTGGCCCCGCGCCCCGAGGCGCAGGCATTCGGCGCGGGCGATGAGGCGCCCGAGTGCGGCGATCGCCGGCGGCTTGCCGTCGGACCCGGAGAAGGCGGCGCCCGCGAGCGCGTCGGAATGGGCCGCGACGAAGGTGCGGCCGAGGAACGAGCCCATCGAGTGGCCGAGGAACACGATCGGGACGCCCGGCTGCTCGGCGGCGATCCGCCGGTTGAAGGTCCAGAGGTCGCCCGCGACTTTCGCCCAGCCGTCGCGGTCGGCGAAATGGCCGAGATCGGCGGGGGCGCAGGCCGGGCCGTGGCCGCGATGGTCGGAGGCGTAGGCCGCGTAGCCGGCCGCGTTCAGCGCCGCGGCGAGTCGGGCGTAGCGGGCGGAATGCTCGGCGAGGCCGTGGGCGATCTGGACCGCGGCGCGCGGCGGCCCTTCGGGGAGCCACCTTCTCCCGAGAAGGCTCGCGCCGTCGTCGGCGATAAACCTGAACTCGCTGCCCGCCATCGCGTCCGCCCCCCCGAAACAGACGGAGTGTGTCCGCTTCCGCCGCACAAGCCAAGCCCGCGGAAACGAAAGCCCGCCCGGACTTGATCGGTCCGGGCGGGCTTTGCGCGATCGCTGAGGGTCCGGCGCTCGCGGCGCCGGTCAGGCCGCCGGCGGCTCGGGGCGCGAGGCGTCGGGTTCGACCGGCCGTCCGCGTCGATCGGCCATGAACTGATCGAACTCGGAACGGTCCCTGGCGAGGCGCAGGCGTTCGAGGAAGTCCTTGAACTCGCGCTGCTCCTCCTCGAGCCGTTTCAGCGTCTCGGCGCGATAGTCGTCGAAGGCGCGGTTGCCGCTCGAGGACGACCCGAACCAGCCGCCGCCGCGGGCGCGGTCCACGTGCGACCGCATGCGGTCCATCCGGTCCTGCATGCGGGCGATCTTGCGCTCCCAGCGGTCGCCGCGGTCCATGCGGCACTCCCAGTTCGACATTGCGGCGCCCTCCGTCAGATAGGCGTGATCACGCCAGCGGCTCCGTCGCGCGAACAGGAACAGCGCCAGCAGTCCGACCGGCCACCACCACAGGAACGCCAATGCGGTGAGAAGAAACGCCATAATCTGACCTGCCTCCTTACGTGTGAATGTAATATACATTTACTTCGGCGCAGCCCGGTCTGTCAAGAGGCTCGCGACGTCGACGATTACGCCCGCGGCCGCTCGGCGCCGAGCCCGCGCAGGTAGATCAGCATGTCGGCCTCGAGGAGTTCCGAGGCCGACATCGGCAGCGCGCGCCGCGCTCCGTCGCCGCGTCCGAACAGCGAGGCGACGCCGTGCGCCATCGCCCAGATGTGCAGCGCGACCATCAGCGCCGGCGGCCGCCCCGGGGCGGGCATCGTCGCGCAGAGTCCTTCCGCCGCGTTGCGCAGCACGGCGAAGGCGCGCTCGCTCGCCGCCCTGAGCGAGGGCGTGTCGCCGACCGCGACTCCCGCCTCGAACATCGCGGAATAATAGGCGGGCTCGGCGCCCGCGAACGACAGATAGGCCTGTCCGAGCCGATCGAGCGCCGAAAACGGGTCGGGCCGTCCCTCGTTCCACGCGCGCCGGAGGGCCGCCTCGAACTGCTCGAAGCCGCGCTCGGCGACGCTCGCCATCAATTCGTCCTTGTCGCGGAAGTGCCGGTAGGGCGCCGCCGCGCTGACGCCGGTCGAGCGCGCCGCCTCCGCGAAGGTGAAGCCGCCGGGTCCCTTGCGCGCGATCAGGTCGAGCGCCGCTCGGATCAGCTCCTCGCGCAGGTTGCCGTGATGATAGCCGCGCGGCCCGTCGCGCCCGCCGGCGTCGTCTTTTCGCCAATTCATGTTAAGGACCATTACATTAGGGCGTCCGGAAAGTCGACGCCGGATCCGCCCGAGCGCGACTTGGGCGGGTCCCGAATGACGCCTCGTGCGCCCGGCGAGCGACGACCGCAATATCTCCTCGCCGAATCGAATGCGATCGGCTAAGGCTCAAATCCCATGGCGCGGTATATCTTCATCACCGGCGGCGTGGTCTCCTCGCTCGGCAAGGGTTTGGCTTCAGCGGCGCTCGGCGCGCTGCTGCAGGCGCGCGGCTATACGGTCCGCCTGCGCAAGCTCGATCCCTATCTCAACGTCGACCCCGGGACCATGAGCCCGACCCAGCACGGCGAGGTGTTCGTCACCGACGACGGGGCCGAGACCGATCTCGACCTCGGCCATTACGAGCGCTTCACCGGGCGCAACGCCAACAAGCAGGACAACATCACCACCGGGCGCATCTACCAGGAGCTGATCGCGCGCGAGCGCCACGGCGACTTCCTCGGCGCGACGGTGCAGGTCATCCCCCACGTCACGAACGCCATCAAGGATTTCGTCCTCGACGGCAACGAAGGCTACGACTTCGTCCTGGTCGAGATCGGCGGCACTGTCGGCGACATCGAGGGCCTGCCGTTCTTCGAGGCGATCCGCCAGCTCGGCAACGACCTGCCGCGCGGCCATGTGGTCTATATCCACCTGACCCTGTTGCCGTGGATCCCGACCGCGGGCGAACTGAAGACCAAGCCGACCCAGCATTCGGTCAAGGAGCTGCGCTCGATCGGCATTCAGCCGCACATTCTGCTGTGCCGCTCGGACCGCGAGATCCCGCGCGAGGAGCGGCGCAAGCTCGGCCTGTTCTGCAACGTGCGCGAGAGCGCGGTGGTCGAGGCGCGCGACGCGCGCTCTATTTACGACGTGCCGGCGCTCTACCACGCCGCCGGGCTCGACCGCGAGGTGCTCGCCGCCTTCGGCATCGAACCCGCGCCCAAGCCCGACATGCGCCGCTGGGAGGCGGTGTCGCACGCCTATCACAACCCCGAAGGCGAGGTGACGATCGCGGTCGTGGGCAAGTACACCGGCCTCAAGGACGCCTACAAGTCGCTGATCGAGGCGTTGACCCACGGCGGCATGGCCAATCGGGTGCGGGTCAGGCTCGACTGGATCGAGAGCGAGATCTTCGAGACGGCCGAGCCGGCGCCGCGTCTCGAGGGCGTGCACGGCATTTTGGTTCCCGGCGGCTTCGGCGCCCGCGGCGCCGAGGGCAAGATCCTCGCCGCCCGCTTCGCCCGCGAGCGCAAGGTGCCCTATTTCGGCATCTGCTTCGGCATGCAGATGGCGGTGATCGAGGCCTGCCGCTCGCTCGCCGGGCTGCCGCAGGCGAACTCGACCGAGTTCGGCGCGACGTCGGAGCCGGTGGTCGGCCTGATGACCGAGTGGCTGCGCGGCAACGAGCTCGAGCAGCGCCGGGCCGAAGGCGACCTCGGCGGCACGATGCGGCTCGGCGCCTACGCCGCCCATCTCAAGCCCGGCTCGCGCATCGCCGAGATCTACGGCCGCACCGACATCTCCGAGCGCCACCGCCACCGCTACGAGGTCAACACCGCCTACCGCGCCCGCCTCGAAGACAAGGGCATGACCTTCGCCGGCATGTCGCCCGACGGTCTCTTGCCCGAGACGGTCGAGCTTGCCGACCACCCCTGGTTCGTCGGGGTGCAGTACCACCCCGAGCTGAAGTCGCGTCCGTTCGAACCGCACCCGTTGTTCGCCAGTTTCATCGCCGCCGCCAAGGCGCAGAGCCGGCTGGTGTAGGTTTGGGGGCAGGTTGGACGCGACGCCTTGAGCGCGCTCGCGGTCTCTGGATGAATCCGATGTGACGGAGCGGCGGACGGATGGGCTGATGGATCCCAGGACATGGCAATGGGATTGGCTGGGGTGGCAGGTGTTTGCGCCGATCTGCGTGCCCATTGCGATCTCGGCCGCCGTGGTCTGGCTGTGGCAGATGGGTCCGAGCAGCTTTCCGATCGACTGGGCCATCGTCTTCGACGACGTAAGTCCCTGGGCGCTCGCCTTTTACTGCTTCACTTTGATCTGTGTGACAATGCATGACTTCTGGCCCAAGCTTCCCAAGCATCCGGCGCTTGGCTTTGGCCTGATCGTCGCCGCGATTTCCGTTGCCGTTTACGCCTCCTTTATTGTAATCTGGCGTCACGATCCCAAGTTCCACGCCGGAACGACGCTCTGGCAGATGACGTTCATTTTGCTGGCGGCGGTGGTGTTTCTTTGCCGCCTGGCGGTTGCGAATGGCAAGAAGGTTTCCTGATATGGCGCAAGTCGCGCAGACTGGCCAAGGCAAGCCAGCGGGTCAGGCCGAGCAGGCGGCGGCCGATCGGGCGATCGAGCGTGAGAGCCTCGGGGCGGGAGCCGCCGGCGGGGCGTCGGTCGGCGCGGTGGCCGGGTTGGCGCTCGGCGTCGGGCCGATCGTCGGGGCGCTGATCGGCGCGGGGCTCGGCGCCGGGCTCGGCCACATCGCCAACGCGACGATCAAGAAATAGGTTCGCGGCCTCGTCGGGCTCGGGCGTTCGCCTGTCCGCCGTTCGCCGACCTGCTCCATTGACGCTGGTTCGCTCCCGGTTGTAGACGCCATCGCAAAGCCCGACAGCGCCGCGGCTGAAAGCCGTGGCGGCGACATCGGCAACGGCTTGGAAGGATGGCCGAGTGGTTTAAGGCAGCGGTCTTGAAAACCGCCGTGGGGGCAACCCCACCGTGAGTTCGAATCTCACTCCTTCCGCCAGCGCCGGCGTCGATTCCTCGATTTCCGTTCGGAAAGCGCCCAAGCAGGCGCTACCCCAAGGCGTTGCGTCGCCTAGAAGAAAATAGAGAGTTGTGGCGGAGGCAATGCATCCTGCCTCCGCCAGATATTTTTGCTTCACATGTGCCTAGATAGCGTCCTGTCGACGAAAATGTTCCGTCGCAAGGGTATCGCTGGAGCTAGTTGCTCATCGCATACGGCACGAGAGGCAGGAGCGTTGCTCCGACCATCAGCCAGAGGGCGATCTTTTCCTTGACCGAGCCTTCCAGGAAAACCTTCATGGTCACACTCCACTGAGTCTATTGTAACGAACTGGCTACGGAGCTCGACGAAAGTCGGATCACCACGATCGCGACGAGAATCAGGCGAGGAAAAATGAGCCGTCAGCCGACATCGTCGCGGCGAGCGCTGGCTTTTCTGCTCCGGCGGCTTGCGCGGAAGCGCCTCCGGCGCAACGGATTGCCAAATCGCGGAAAGGATTGGAGTGTCGCCGAAATTGGGAGTTGGGAGCGCCGCCTGGATCGCCTGCATATCCTGAAGATAACCGTCGTGGTTTCAACGGCTCGCGGCGGACATATTTCCGGCCAGTCTGCAAACCTTACCTGCTCCCGATCAACGTAACGGTCGCAAGCGGAGCCTGGACGCCACGGAGGAAGCCTCATGACCGGCAACGCCGCATCCCAACCGCTCATCCTCGATGAAGCCGATGCGACGCGCGACGGGTGGGACGATCCGGTCAAGGGGCGCATTCGCTGGCGGACGCTGTTCTCGAAAGGGGGCACGCCGACCGACGGGATCACCTGCGGCGTCGCCGATCTCGGGCCCGGCGACTGGCTCGGGTTGCATCGTCACGCGCCGCCCGAGATCTACTATGTCTTCGCCGGGACCGGCGTCGTCACGCTCAACGGCGTCGAGAAGGCGGTCGCGGCGGGCTCGGCGGTGTTCATCCCGGGAATGGCCGAGCACGGGATCCGCCAGACCGGGACGGCGACGCTGCGCTTTTTCTACGGCTTCCCGGTCGATTCGTTCGACAGCGTGGAATATCTGTTCTCCGCAGCGCGCGACTGACTCCCGCGACGCTGCGCGGTCTTGCCAGCATCGCCCCGCCGCGCTAGCGGTCCGGCCTCGATTCGACAGGAAATCCCATGACTTCGACGATGGTCGTCGCGCCTTACGAGGCGGCGCCAGGACGGGCGTGCGGAGCCTGCGCGCTCTGCTGCAAGGTGTACGCGCTGCCCGAGCTGGAAAAGCCGCCGGGCGTGTGGTGCGGTCATTGCACGCCGGGCCGGGGCTGCAAGATCCACGACGCGCCGCCGGAGCAGTGCCGCCGGTTCTATTGCCTCTGGATGAGCGACGGGTCGCTGCCCGAGGCGTGGCGGCCGGATCAGGCCAAGTTCGTGCTGTCGATCTTCCCGCCGAACGGTTTCGTATACGGCCAGGTCGATCCCGGCTCGCCGGGCGCCTGGCGTAGAGAGCCCTATTTCAGCGGGCTGCGCAGCCTCGCGCGCACGATCCTGTCCGAGCGCCGCCACGTGGTCATGTTCCTCGGCGAAGATGCGACGCTCGTCATGCCGGACGAGGCGGTCCCTCTGGGAAGGATGACCGCGGCCGATCAGTTCCGCATCGAGCCGGCGTTCGGGCCCGGCGGCCCGACCTGGCGGGCCGCCAGAGTCTGATATCGGAGCCGATAGAATTTCATAAGAAGAGCGTGAAAAACGATTGCTTTCGCGCAGCTTGAAGGGAAGATACGGTCGACCGCCTGAAGCACGCGGCCAGCGCTGGCCGCCGGCCCGGGGGCGGTCGCGCGACCTCATTCCATGTGACCGCAGACAATATTCGGGGAGGGGCGTTCGCTTGAGATGGGTCTGATCGACCACGTCGCCCGTCGGGCCTTCTCTCTCGCGCGGCAGCCGGCGATCCTGACCGCCGTGGTCTACTGCGCCGTCGGCGCGGCGAGCCTCGTGGCGTCCAGCGCGCTTGGCGGCGCCCTGGTTTTTTGGCCCCCGGCGGGCGTGGCCATGGCCGCCACGGCCCTCTATGGACCCAGCGCCGCGCTCGGCGTCGCGCTCGGCGCTTTCGTGCTGCGTTCCCTGAGCGGCTATGGTCTTTCCGACCCGGACACGATCGCGCAGGCTCTCGCGGCTTCGGCGGCCGTGGCCGCCGCGGCGGCGCTGCAAGCTCTGTTCGGCGCCTGGCTCTTCCGTCGCTTTCGCGCGTTTCCCTACGCGCGGACCGGACCGCGCTCGGTGGCGTGGTTTGTCGCGCTCGGCGCGTTTGCAGGCGCTTGCGGCGCGTTTCTGGTGTGTTCGGCGTTTTTCGCCGCGGGCCGCCTGACGTTCGGGCAAGTTCCGCTCTACTGGGCGATGAGAGGAACCCAGGAGGCGGTCGGCGTCATCGCTTTCACGCCCGTGCTCATCATCTTCCTCCGGGCGCCGCCGGGAGAGCGGTTGCGCCGCTGCGCGCCGGTCGCGACGACGGCGGCGTTCGCCCTGACCGCATCGACGGCGATTTTCGCCATCGACGCCACGGCCGAACGCAATGCGCAGGCGGAAAGGCTCGCCGAGGTCACGCATGAGCTTGCGGCGCGCATCGACAACACGCTCGCGCTGGCGACCAACGCGGTCGGCGGGCTGGCCGGCCTGTTCGAAGGCTCGTCCAATCACGACTTCCAGCAACTTCACGCCGTCGCGCGACGCGTGCTCGCCTTCGGTCTCGGCATTCAGGCGATCGAATGGATCCCCCGCGTTCCTCACGCCGAACTGCAGGCGTTCGAAGCGCGGATGCAGGCGCAGTGGGGACAGGACTATCGCGTGTTTGAACGGGTGGACGGCAAAGTCGTCCCCGCCGGCGGCCGCGCCGACTATTTCCCGGTCGGCTTCGTCTACCCGTTGAACGGCAACGAGAGCGCCCTGGGCTACGATGTCGCCTCGAACGCCGAACGCCACGCCGCTCTTCTCCTTGCCGAGGAAACCGGGTCCCCGGTCGCGACGGCGAAGGTGAAGCTGGTGCAGAACGGCGAAACCGGGATACTGCTCTATATTCCGGTCTTCGGGCGGCCCGCCGCCGCCGCCGACGCGGACCTCAAGGGCTTCGCGCTCGGCGTGATCGCCGTTCCGAACGTTCTCGACGTCGCCCTGCGCGGGCGGGACATGAGCGACCTGAACCACTGGCTGGTCGACGAGACCGATCCCGACAAGCCGGCGATCCTCGACGCCGACACCGGAACGTCGCCGAGGCCGTTCCGTCGCGACATTCGGGTATCGCGCAATTTCGGCTTCGCCAATTCCGACCTTCTGGCCGAGGCCCGGATCGAATTCGCCGGGCGAAAATGGGTGCTCCGCATCGCTCCCACCGAGCGCTACGTCGCCCGCCAGGGCGGGATCAGCGCGTACTTGATCCTGCTTGGCGGGCTGGCGATGACCGCCTTCGCGTGCGGGTTCGCGATGGTTCAAAGTTCCCTGCAGCGCCGGCTCGTCGCCGACCGCGACAAGGCGCTCAGGGATCAGAAGTTCGCGCTCGACCAGCACGCAATCGTCAGCATCGCCGACACCGACGGGCGGATCGTGTACGCCAACGACAGGTTCTGTCGCCGGTCCGGCTTCCCGCGCGACCGGCTCATCGGCGCCCGGCACAACCTCCTGCTGTCGGGTCGCCACGACCGCGCGTTCTACGACGCACTCTGGCGCACGATCACCTCGGGCGAGGTCTGGAACGGCGAGATGTGCAACCGGGCGGCTTCCGGGGAGATCTACTGGCTCCAGTCGACGATCGTGCCGCTGCGAGACAGCGAAGGCCGGATCGGGCAATTCATCGACATTTCCACCGACATCACCGAAGCCAAGCAGCTCGAGCTCGATCTTCGCAGCAGCGAACAGCGCCTCGCCGTCGCCCTCAGCGCCGCCTCGACCGGGCTTTGGGACTATGATCCGGTCACCGACAAGGCGGTGTACTCGGAGACCTGGTACACGATGCTCGGCTACCAGCCCGGCGAGCTGCCGGCGACCGGCGCGACGTTCCTGTCGCTTATCCATCCGGAAGACGTCGCCGACTATGCGCGAGCGTCGGAAGAGCACCGGGCGGGGCGCACCGACTTGATCGAGGCCGAATTCCGCTTGCGGCGAAAGGACGGAAGCTGGACCTGGATCAGGACCGTCGGAAAGGTCATCGAGCGCGGCCCCGACGGAACGCCGACCCGGTTGATCGGCGTTCATCGCGACGTTACGGCGGCGCGTCAGGCGAGAGCCGAACTGGCCGCCGCGCGGGACGAGGCCGACCGCGCCAATCAGGCCAAGACCGATTTTCTCGCCACCATGAGCCACGAGATCCGGACGCCGATGAACGGCGTGATCGGCATGAGCGCCCTGCTGGAGGACACCCCGCTGTCGCCGGAGCAGAAGCGCTATGTTCAGACGATCCGTCAATCCGGCGAGGCGCTGATCGAGCTGATCGGCGACATTCTCGACTTCAGTCGGCTCGAGGCCGGCCTGCTGGAGGTCGAGCATCGCGAATTCGACCCCGTTTCGCTCACCGAGAACGTGCTCGAAATCATGGAGTCGGTGGCGTCGCGAAAGGGCATCCGGCTGGAGCTCGACATCCGCGGCCAGAGGGTGGAGCGGGCGCTCGGCGACCAGACCCGGCTGCGGCAGATCTTGTTCAATCTGACTGGAAACGCGGTGAAGTTCACCTCGAGCGGCAGCGTGACCATTCGGTTGATCGGCGTGCGGCCCGACCGGCTGCGGTTCGAGGTCGCCGACACGGGAATCGGGGTGCCCGAGGGCAGACGCTCTCGCCTGTTTCAGGTGTTCAGCCAGGCGGACGCGTCGGTTTCCCGCAAATTCGGCGGGGCCGGCCTCGGGCTCGCGATCAGCCGTCGCCTTGTGCTGGCGATGGGCGGGGAGATCGATTTCGAGAGCCGGGAGGGCGAGGGCAGCCTGTTCTGGTTCGAGACGCCGGTCGGACCGGTTTTCGGGGGCGAGGTCCCTGCGGAATCGCCCAGAACGCAAGCTGCGCTCCTCTGCCAACCGGAGCGGGGGCGGAATTCGGCGCTGGACGTCCTCCTCTACTGCGGTTGCGACATCGTCGAGCCCGGAGCGGCCGAGATCGTGTTCGTCGACGCGTCGGAGGCCGAAACCGTCGGGCAGGGGACGCCGGTCGTCGTCTTCGGCCTAAAGCCGGGAATCGTTTCGGCGGCGGCGCTCGCCATCGGCGGCGCGCTGACGCCTTCGCGCGTCCGGCGAGCGCTCGACGACCTCGGGCGAAACGTGTCGACGCCGGTCGAGCCGAGCGCGCCGACCGGACCGGCGCTCCATATCCTGGTGGTCGACGACACGCCGACCAATCAGGAGGTCCTCTGCGGACTCCTCACACGGCTTGGCCACAGCGTCGAACTCGCGGCCGACGGCGAAGAGGCGCTCTCGATGGTGAAGGCGAACGACTACGACCTCATCTTCATGGACGTTCGCATGTCGAGGATGGACGGATTGGAGGCGACGCGACACATTCGCGCAATGCCCGGCGCCAAGCGTGAGGTTCGCATCGTCGCCATGACCGCGGGGGTCATGGCGACCGAAGAGCAGGCTTGCCGGGACGCCGGAATGGACGACTTCGTCTCCAAGCCGATCAGCCGGAGAAAGCTGATTTCGGCGCTCGAGGCGGTCAACAGCCGGTTCAGGGCGACCGCCTGATCCGCCGGCCGCAGCGAAGGTCAGGCGCCTCGGCGCGCTTCAGGAGCCCGCGCTCCGCATCGTCTCGAAACGCTGCAGGGCGACCGCCGCCGTTCGTTCCAGCGCCGCGAGATTGTCGGCGCTCGCTTCTTCGCCGCCGAGCTCGGTCGCCGAGGCCGCGGCCGCCGCCGCCAGCGCGCCGAACTGGGCGAACAGGCCCTTGAGCTGGTGCGCGATGGCGCGGATCTGCTTGCCGTCGCTCGCGCTCGCGCACTGCTTCAGCCGGTCGAGCCGCTCCCGAACGTCCTCGACGCATTTCCCGAGCAACCTTTCGAAGCTCTCGTCGCCGAGGTCTTCGCGCAATTCCGCCAGGGCGGATTCGTCGAATGCGTCCGCAGCCGCCGGCGCGCTTTCCGCGCCGCCGCTCTGGCCGGCGACCCCATCGAGCGTCGAACGAAGTTCGTTCGTGCGAACCGGCTTTGTCAGATAACCGTCGGCTCCCGCGTTCATGGCTTCCTCTCTATCGCTTTCCTGGGCGAACGCCGTAACGGCCACGATCGGAACGCGCCCGTGATGTCCGCCACGTTGCCGGATGGCGCGAATGGCGTCCAGTCCGTTCATGCGCGGCATTTGAACGTCCATCAGGATCACGTCGTACTGACCTGCCAGCGCCGCGGCGACCGCCTGTTCCCCGTCCTCGACCATATCCGTATCATGGCCGAACTTCTGCAGCATCGCCCCGATGACCGTCCGGTTCGCTTCGATATCCTCGGCGACGAGGATCTTGAGGCTCCGTGACCGGCGTTTCGACGCTGCGGCGCCCGGCGCGCTCGAGAACCCCGGCGGCGCGGCGCGAACGGGAATCTCGAACCAGAAAGTGCTGCCGGACCCGACTTCGCTCTCGACGCCCAGTTGACCTTGCATCAGGTCCACCAGGCGGCGGCAGATGGCCAGGCCCAGCCCGGTTCCCGGGGCGGCCGGCTCGCCGAGCGTGGGCCCGCGCTCGAACGGGTGAAACAGACGCTCCTGAAGCGACGGGGCGATCCCGGGCCCGGTGTCCTCGATCTCACACCGCAGGACCATCTCGCCGCTCTTGGTGTCGCCGACGAGACGAACGCGGATCGTCACGCTTCCCTGCGCCGTGAATTTCACCGCGTTGCCGACGAGGTTGAGCATGATCTGGCTGATCCGGCCCCCGTCTCCGTCGAGCAGAGCCGGCGCCGCCGGGTCGACGAAAGCGGCGATGTCGACCGTCGCCGCGTTCGGCTGGGCTCGGGCGATCTCGACCACGCTCGCGACGATCCGACGAACGTCGAACGGTTTCGTCTCCAAAGCCAGCCTTCCGGATTCGAGCCGGGAGAAATCCAGCAGGCCCTCGATAATGGCGAGAAGCTTTTCGCCGGCTTCGCGGATCACTTGCGCGTAGCGCTGCTCGGTCGGCTCGAGATCGCGCTCGCCGAGCAGGCTCGACATGCCGATAATCGCATTCATCGGCGTCCGGATCTCGTGGCTGATCATCGCCAGGAATTCCGATTTGGCTCGGTTTCCGTCCTGAGCCTTGCGCAACGCCTCGTTGAGGCGGGATTCATAATCGCTGCGTTCGGTCAGGTCGCGGTACAGAAAGACAGCGCCGCCGTCCGGCATCGGACGGCAATGGACCTCGATCGCGCGCCCGTCTTGCCGGCGCCGCTCCCGGGTCCAGGGCGCGGTCGTGTGGAAGGCCGCGATCCGACGGGCCGCCTCGGCTTCGCGCATGGGCCCGAAGTCGCCGCGCGCGGCCTGAAAGCGGATGACGCGATCAAACGTCGCGCCGGCGCGAAACAGCTCGCGAGGCGTCTGCAACAGGTCCGCGCACAGATCGTTCCAGGCGATCAGCTTGCGGTCCTTGTCATAGACCGCGACGCCTTCGCCGATGTTCTGAAGGGTGGTCTGCAGCAACGCCGTCTGCCGCGCGAGTTCGAACTCGCGCTGCTTCAGCGCGGTGATGTCGGATCTCAGGCCGACGATGCTTCCGTCGGCGGTCCTGCGCTCCTCGATCCGCAGCCATCGGCCCGCGTCGGTCAGCTGCTCGAACGCGCGCGAGGGGTTGCGATGTTCGGCGACCCGCTGCTCCAGCCATTGCGCCTCGCGCCCGCGCGCCTCGACGTACTGCCCGCGCTCGAGGCCCGCGCGCAGCAATTCCTCGAACGTGGTTCCGGGACGGATCTTGTCTTCGGTCGTCGTGTAGATTTTTCGGTACGCCTCATTGCAGACGGTCAGACGATCGTCTGCGTCGAACAGGGCGAAGCCGTCCGGAATCGTCTCGATGGCGAGGCGCATCCGCTTTTCCGCCAATTGCGCCTGATCGATTCGCGCCCTGAGCTGTTCCGCAAGGCGGATGAGCAGGGCGCTGAAACCCAGAACCATCAGGGACATCGCTGCGCCGAAGCTGGCGTAGGTCGCCACCGCGGGCCAGCTTTGCGCCAGGGCGCTCCTCGCCGTCACCGCGGCGCTGACCAGCAGCGGAAGCTCCTCGAGCCGCACGAAGGCGGTGAGCCAGGCCCGGCCTTCCCTGTCGCGCATTTCGACGAAGCCGTTGGACTTGCCCGCCGCCGCCGCCACGATCGCGTCGCGGCGCTCGCGATCGGCGAGCGCCGATTCGACGTCGGCCGATCGCGCGCGCACGACGCCGTCCAGTCCGATCAGTTCGTCCACGTCCTTTCGCGAGGCTTCCGCCCGCGACCAGAACCGCTCGAAATAATGCGGATCGATCGACGCGACGAGAACGCCCAGCGTGTGGCCGCCCGCGTCCTCGACCCTTCGGGTGAGCTGGATGGACCACTTGCCCGAGACGCGCCCGAGCACCGGCTTGCCGACGAAGAGGCCGTCGATCCTGCGATCGAGCTGGGCGCGGATGTGTTCCCGGTCGGAGAGGTCCGTTCGCTTCACGTCGGGCCCGAGCGTGGAGCCCACGGTTCGCCCTTCCGCGTCGACGAAGCTCATCAGCACAAGGGTGTCGAGGTTGATGACTTTCTCGTCGGCGAGCTCCTTCAGGCGATTCGGCGTGGGCGATTTCGCCAGTTCATGGGCGACGAGCTGCATGACCGAATCGAGCAGGCGGATGGTGCGCGTCGCCTGTTCGGCGAACACCGCCGCGGACGCGTACTCCTCGCGGTAGTTTTCCGCGATCGCCTGCGATCGCGCTTTGACGATCAGGAGGGCGACCGCGATCCAGACCGCGACGATCAACGCGAACGCGAAACCGGCGATCCAGCGCGTCTCGCGCGAGATCGTCGGCAACCGCCAGCCGCGGGCGACCGAGCCTGCGCCCGGATGCGGAGGCTGAGCCGCAACGTTCGGCGACGGTTCGGAGAGAAGCCGCCGCGGCTCTGGATTCGCCGAGAGGGAGGCGCTGGCTGACGCCATTGTCATTCGGCGCCGATCTGCGACCACTCGCCTGGCGGCGGTGGAGCGCAGGGCGACGGATCGTCGGGTTTCGGGGCCGGGGCGACGACGAGAGGGAGAAGGACCCTGTTCGACGCCAGGTTGAAGCCCGCGCGCGCGGCGCGGGTTACGTAGGCTGTCTTTGACGGCCGCGGTGAAAACTCGCCGTCATTGAAGAATGCGACGTCTGCTCCCAGGCTCGAGGCGACGACGTCGAAGACGTCGCTCGCGGCGCCGAGCACGGCGATCCGGAGCGGATGGGGGCAACCGGGCTTGGTGAAGGACTGCACCGAATACAACCCGGCCGCCGTCAGCGGCTTGCGGCCGGCGAACGTCCATCCACGGTCTTCGAGGAACGTCCGCACGAGACGTTCGCTGCGGTGTTCGGTCCCTTCGGCTTCGGGCGAATACCGCAGGATCTTGCCGCCGACGCCGAGCGCGAGCCAGGCCAGGAGAAGCAGAGCGAGGCCCCAGCGGTTCACGGCGCGACCTCCGGGCTTCGCTGGGGGATGGCGAGGGCGACCGCGACGATCAGGACGCAGGTGAACGTGTCGAACACCAGCGAGCCGGTGGGTCCGTGCACGAAGTGATAGAACGCCTCGGACCAGGCCATGAGGGAGAGACGAATGATGTTCGTCGCGATCAGCACCACGGCGAGACCCGCCAGTCCGAGATATCCCCAGACGCTCAGCCGGCCGTCCCGAGCGAGCAGGAGCGCGGCCGCGCCGAGCAGCGCCAGCGGCAGGAAATGCGCGGTCGAGCAGCCGACCAGGACCACAATGCGATGCCCATCGACCGCGCCGACCACATTTCCAATGTGTATGATTCCATCGCGGACCCACGAGAGCACGGAGGCGACCACACGGGCGTCGAGCACCAGCAGGCTCCGCGACGCCATCGGTTCGATCGACGCGCTCCAGACCTCGAGCGCGCCGAGCGCGGCGAACAGGGCCGCCCCAGACCGCGCCGGGCCGCGTGCGCCGGGCGTCAACGCGAGCGCGAGCCCCGTCACGAGCATCCAGGCCACCAGACTGCTCGGCCAAAGCATGAGGAGCATGTAGGCGACGACCGCCGCGGCGCCGATGCGGCTCGAAATGGGTCCGGCGGTCCACAGCAGGCGCGCCGCCACGCCCGCGATCAGGATCTCGAACGGGCTTACGCCGAAGAAGTCGAAGCCCGCGTTGACCCCGTCGTTCTTGAAGACTTCGACTATACGGAAAGTCAATCCGTTCAGCGTCCCTCCGGCCAGGAGGAGCGCCGCGAGACGTCCGTCTAAGAAACGCGTCGGGATCATGGGCAGAGCTCAGCAATGGGCGTGCCGTCGCGCCCGGGGTCCGACCTTGCGACCTACGCCGAATGGGGTCTATGCGGCGGGTGAGACATCGCCAGGCAAACCGGACCCTAAGTCCGGATCTTGGTCTCGGCGTGACCCGGCCGCGGGGCGAAACGGCTGCGTTTGGACCCATTTCGTCGCGACAGGGAGGCTGGCGCGGCTCTTGCCCGCGAGAGCCCGTCGGCGCTTGTGGCCGCCGCGGGACAGCGCTAGGGCGTTCGGATCGGCGGATTCGCAATCCCGGATTTGCGCTTTGCGAAGCGGATTGCGAAAGCCAGCGGAGTTTGCGGGTCGCAAGCGGGTCTGCCGGCCGCCGACGCGGGCGACGCGAGCGCATGGCGGCGGAAGGTCGCAAGCCCGGCGTGGCGGCCGGGCTATTGATTTTCCAAAAATGCCATGCCGGCCATCCTGGTCGCGTCAGGCGATTCCCGGCGAAGCCGACGAGCGGCGGCTTCGCGAGCGGGCCCACGGGCGGACGCTCCGGAGTAGCGATCCCCGACAAAAGCGCACGTGTCCTCGCCGCGCCGACGCCTGCGCTCGCGTTACGCACGCGTGGCCGCTCCTCGTCGCGGTCGTGGGCGGGCGTCGCCCGGTCCGCCCACGACCGCGCGGATTGTCGGGCGCTACGCTTCCTGGGTCGTGCATTCCGCGTCGCGCTTTGCAAAAGATGGCGCAAAAATGCTTTGCAATACGCGCCTCAGGTGGTTATGTGGCGGTTTACAGCGTTACAGACTGACGGGTTTTTCCATGCGGCACATCAGGCAACGGGTCATGTCGATCGCGGCGGCGGCCGCGTTCGGCTGCGCGATGTCCGGCCCAGCGAGCGCGGCGACGAACCTCATCGCGAACGGCAGCTTTGAAACCGGGACGAACGGACTGGGCGGCTGGACCCTGTCCGCGGGATTTACCGACAAGGCGATCCTCTACACGAGCGGCGCGTCCGGAGAAGCGCTGTCGGCGCCGACGGCGGGACTCAGCTTGAGCCCCGATGCTCCGCTGACCCATGGTCTTTACTTTGTCACCAACAATACGACCGAAACGATCTCGGAACAGGTGGTCATATCGACGGCGGGCACCTACGACTTCGGCTTTGATTACTATGTCCCCGCGAACGGCAAGAAGAACGGTGTTGACGCAACGTTGAGCGCATCGTTCGGACCGGCCGGAACCTTTACGTCGGTGCTCGCGCATTCGACAGCGGCGCAGCAATGGTTCTACGTCAATCAATCGGTTTTCGCCGACGTTGGGACGTATAATTTCAGCATTTCTTTCGCTACGGGTTCGGGTTCGGGAGCGGCCTCGGACTTTGTCGTCGATCAGGCGTATGTCGTCCGGGAAGCGCCGTTGCCGCTCCTCGGGGCAAGTCCGATCGCCTTCGCGGTTCTCGGGGCTGGCCTGTATGCAGCGCGTCGGCGCCGCACCCTCGCGGCGTAATCGGGGCTTCGCTCGGGCGCTTGCGCCCCGAACACATCCTTTTCTCGCAAAGTGGAACGTTGAACGCTTGGGTTGTCCGGCTGTTGGCCGGACAGTGTCCCGCGAGACCCAATTGCGGTCCTGCCTGGCGGTCGAGACCGCGATCAGCGCCCTTTGCCGAGGATCATGACGGCGAATGTGCGGAACATGATTCCGAGATCCGTCGACAGCCACTTGCCCGGCGCGGAGACGTGAAGCGCGTAGGCGTGGTCCCGCAGAACCTTCGCCCTGACGTCCTCCACGGAACTGTCGTAGGGCAGTTCGACCTGCGCGAGGCCGGTGATCCCCGGCTTCACCCCGTAGGTCCGCTCGGAATAGAACGGGATTTCGCGCTCGAGCATCGCGAAGAACTGCGGACGCTCCGGCCGCGGTCCGACGATCGACATGTCGCCGCGCAGCACGTCGAGACACTGGGGAAGCTCGTCGAGGCGCGACTTGCGCAGAAAATTGCCGATCCTTGTGATGCGCGGATCGCGTTCCGTCGCCCAGACGGCGCCGGACTTCGCCTCGGCGTCGGAGCGCATCGTCCGGAACTTGGTCAAATAGAACAGCCGGGATTCCCGCGGCGTCCGCAGACCGACGCGGAGCTGGCGATAGAAGATCGGGCCCTTGCTCTCGAACTTGATCGCCAGCGCGATCGGCACGAACAGGATCGCGAGGGCGACGAGGCCGAGGCTCGCGACGACGATGTCGAGGGCGCGCTTGCCCGCCGCGGCGCTTCCGGTCAGCAGTTCGTCGTCGGCGCCTGAGAACCGTGACGGAGCGGCGACCCGGGTCCATGGCGCGCGATATCCGCCCAGCAGATAGCGCAAGGCGCCATAGCCGGCGGCGGAATACCCGCCCACGAGGTAGGCGATCGGGCGGACGCCCGGCAGATTGCTGAATTGCGGAATCGACATGCCCATGGCTCCAACGGCGTAGACGACGACTTGTGCGAAGGCGAGGAAAGCAAAGAACGGCGATGCGGAGGCGAGCGCCAGGCTGGTCAGCAGCATGACGAGCAGCACGAACGGCATGATCGCGCGCAGCGCCTTGCCCGAAAGGAACACGAAAGCCAGTCCGGGACGGCGCGGGTCGGCCAGCGACCGAAGGCGAAGCGTCTGCTGGATCGCCCCGGCGCCGAGCCGCTGGCGGCGGCGCAGATCGTCGACCGGGCGATCGCCCTCGCGTTCGACGACGACGATCGAAGCGTCGTAGACGCCGCGCAGGCCGCTCTCAACGATCCGCATCGGCAGAATGACGTCGTCGTTGATCGTGTCGCGCTCGAGCGGCGTAAAACGCGCCCGCGGGAAGACGTAGAAGGCGCCATGCGCCCCGAATGGCGAATCCAGCGCCGCCTCGTCCTGCTTGAGGCGGGTTTGGTAGCGCCAGTAGAGCGCCTGCGCCTCGGTCGCGCTCGGCATCGAATAGACGCCGGTCAAGAACGCATAAGGGTTGCGGGCGAACCGCGATCCGGCCTTCGCGAGAGCGTCCGCGGGAAGTTCGGCCGAGGCGTCCGAGAGCGCAACAAGTCCGGAATCGCACTCGGCGATGGCGCCGTTCAGGACCGCGACCTTGCCGCGATTGACGGCGTGCGCGACGAGCGTGATGTGCGCGGCCCGTTCGCCGAGCTGATCGAGTTCGGCCTGCGCGCGCTCAACGGTTTCGTCCGTGCATCCGTCGCAGACGATGACGGTCCGGAGGCGACCCTCGGGGTAGTCCAGTTCGGCGCAGTTGCGCACCTTGGCCGCGATGAACCGCTCCTCGTTGTGCGCCGGAACGATCAGCGTGATCGAGGGAAGATCGGACCGTTCGGCGCCGCTCGCGTCCGCCGGCGCGGTTGCGCCGCGGGCGAGCGCCCGAAGAGCCACCGGATAAACGAGGTGATGGTAAGCGACGAGGCCGAAGCTGACCAGACAGACGGTTTCGGCGAACATGGCTTAGGCTTTCAACAGGCTGGCGTAAGCGTTCAGGGTATCGCGCCAGTCGAAATGCGCCGCGATGAAGTCGCGGGGCGAAACGGCTGGCTTCTCGTGGAGCGCGTCTTCGAGCGCCTTCGCCAGGGCCGCCGGGTTTTCCGGAGGCGCGAGTCGGCCGCTCACGGGGCATACGGCGGAGGCGAGATCGACGACGTCGGTGGCGACGACGGGCACGCCGCGAGCCTGCGCCTCGAGCACGGCGAGCGGCAGGCCTTCGGCGCGCGACGGCTGACAGAAGACATCGAAGGCGGGCAGGATCTGAGCGACGTTGTCGCGATGGCCGAGGAACCGCACGCGATCGGCGATTCCGAGCCTCGTCGCCAATTGTTCCAGATCGGCGCGGCGCGAGCCGTCGCCGACGATGACCAGAATCGGAGACGGCCTCATCGCCGCCGCCGCTTCGATCAAGACATCGTGTCCCTTGACGTGCTCGAGGCGCCCAACCGCGCCGACCACGGTGTCGGCGTCGTCGACGGCGAGCATCCGTCGGGCGGCCGCGCGATCGGCGCCGCCGTCGAGCGCGACGCCATTGGCGATGATCCGGACGGACCGGGCCGGATAGACGCGCCCGAGCGGCTCCCGCATCTTGTCCGAAACGCCGACGACGCGCGGGCGCGTCACGGCCGCGATGAGCAGCATCAGCCGAAGTCGCCTCGGATCCTCGTACTGCCAGACGTCATGCTCGACATGTATGAGGCGATCGACGCCCGCCAGACGCGCCGCCGCTCCGCCGTAAAGCAGCGGACCCGCGTGGTGGGTGAAGACGGAATCGATCTTGCGCTCGCGCAACAGAGCGCGAAGGCGAAAGACCAGACCAAGATCGACGCCCGGCCGCTTCCCCATGCCGACCACCGGCGCGCCGGCGTCCCGGATCCGCGGCCAGGCGGCGCGCAGCGCGTCCGCCTCGCCCTCGAGGCTGACAATCACATGGTCGCCGGGTAACTGGCTGGCAAGCTCGAGCACGAGAACTTCAAGCCCGCCCGGCGCCAGCTTCTGGACGATATGTGCGACGCGATTTGTCATGAAGTTGCTTGATGCCCATGCACGGGTTACGGCGTGCCACGCGCCGCTGATTATGGCAACCTTTGTGCCAGAATGCGTCGCGCCAGAATGTCGCCTGCGACCTTTTGCGTAGCGAGGCGACGACGTCGAGGCGCCGCCAGACCTCGCAAGACGGGGAATTCATCGGGGGTCGAGGGGCTTGCAGGGCCGTCGCGCGACTGGCCGGAACAAGCCCGAGCCGGTCGCGATCGTGGCGGGGCGCTCCCGGTCCCGGCGGCGTCGGGGCGAAGCCTCGAGGCAGGCTCGCGGTTGCAAAAGGGAAATGGGGGCCGGTCCAAGGGCTTCGCCGGAGCGTATTGCTTCGCGGATTGCGAAAATGACGCACTTCCGAAAGTCCTGTACGCGGAATAAACTGTGCGAGCTATTCCGACGGCGATGGCATGTCCGTTGCTGCCGCCGGTGGACACGTCAGGGGATGAGGGTATGCGAATCATGAAGATCGACCAGGACATGGACGCGGCCTCCATGGCCGTGATGAAGCCGGTTTTCGAGGAGCTGGCCGGCAGCGAGAGCGACGTCTGCTTCGATATGAGCGGCGTGCAATTCATCGATTCTTCAGGCGTCGGCGCCATCGTGTTCGTGTTCAAACGCTTGCGCGAGCGTTCCCTCAAGCTGACCCTCGCCAATGTCGCGGGCCAGCCGTTGCGTTTGTTGCGGCAGTTGAAACTCGAGTTTATGCTTTCGACCAGGCCGGCGAGCGTGCTCTAGAGACCAGGGAGGCTGCCGTCGGTTCGATGCGAAAGATTGCGGGTATGTTGGCCTGTCTCGGCCTCTCGGGATGCTTCTTCAGTGAAGGGCCCTGGCCGGTGGAAGGCGCCGGCGGATTCGCGGAATACCTTCCGATCACCGACAAGCAGCTTGAAAATCTTTCCAATCGACTCGAGGCGCTTCGTGCGCGGGGCGCGGAGAGATATGCCGCGGCCGCCTTCGCCGAGGCCTCGCTGCTGCTGACGCGCAGTCGCAGAGAAGTGGCCGCAGGGCTCATGCTCGATGCAAACCGCGACATCGAGCGGCTGGAGGGGCAGGTGGAAGCGATGGAGGCCAACCTCGGACGGATGCGCGTCAGCGCTTGGTTCGACCGCGACATCTCATGAGCGCTGTCGTCAGGTTTCTCGCGCTTTCGCTGCTGCTCGTCTGGGCGGGCGTCGCTTCGGCGGCCCAGCCCGCGGAGGGGGCGTTGCGAGTGGGCGACATCCTGTCGATCGGGCTGCCGGGCGAGGCGGCGCTCAACAAGGAGTTTCCGGTCGACCGGCGCGGGAACGTCACGCTGCCTGAGGCCGGGGTGGTGCCGGTCGCCGGACGGAGCCTCGAGCAAGCCACCGCCCTGATCCGCGAGGCGCTTTCGCACGCCTATCGCGACCTCGAAAAGCTCACCGTCGTGGTCAAGGAACGGAAGGTGCCTGTCACGGTTCTGGGTTATGTTCGCGCGCCCGGAAATGTCGAGTTGCCAGGAGACGGAAACGTCCAGATGGCGCTGGTCGCCGCCGGCGGCATCAGCCAGGGTGCGCAACTCGACCGGATGACGATCACCCATGCCGACGGCAAGCGCGTCCAGTTCGACTACAAGAAGTATCTGGACTCCGGCGATCCGAGCACGCTGCCGAAGCTCGAGCCGCTCGACGTCATTTTCGTTCCGGCTTCGCCGCTGACCGGAAACGTGCAGGTCGAGTTCGACGCGCGCACGCTGGCCGCCACCGGCGACGGCGGCGAGGAGCGGTCCGCGATCAAGATCTTCGGCGAGGTCGGCGCGCCGGGCACCTTCGCCTACAAGAAGGGCAACACCATCATCGACCTGATCATGCGGGCGGGCGGGGTGAACCATTACTCGGCGCCGGACCAGATCCGCATCATCGGCAAGGACGGCAAGCCGAAGGTTTTCAACCTACAGGCCTATCTGGACTCCGGCGACGCGTCGCTGCTTCCGGTCATCGATCCCGGTTCGACCATCTACGTGCCCCGGTCGGTCGAAGAAGTCCGGACGGGCAAGCAGACCGTCTACGTCATGGGCGAAGTGGCCAGGCCCGGCGCATTCGAGACGCGCGACGGCGCATCCTTCATCAATATCATCGCTAATTCCGGGGGGCCGACCCGTTTCGCCGACACCCGGCAGATCCGGATCATCCGTCCCAACGGGAAGACCGAAGTGGTCGATCTCGTCAAATTCGTTGACGGAACCGGCGTTCAGCTTCCGTCGGTCAACCCAGGCGACGCCATCTTCGTCCCGGAAAAGAACGACGTCGGCGAAAGCTCGTGGTTGAAGGTCGCGCCGTCTCGGGCGGTGCAGGTGCTCGGCGCCGTCGGCAAACCCGGCCGCTACGAGTGGGCGGACGAGATGTCGATCTTCGACCTGCTCGCCAACGCCGGCGGCCCGACGGCTCACGCCGACATCTCCCACGTCCAGATTCTCCGGAAGGAGGGGGACAAGGCGGAGCCGATGCTTTTTGATCTCGATTCCTTCCTGAAGGGAGGCGGCTCCCTTCAGACCGTGCCGAAGATTCACGGCGGTTACGTGATCACGGTGCCCGAGTTGCCGCAGGATCCGATCAATGACAAGGCGGCTTGGATGCGGCAGGCGCCGGAGCGGTCGATCTACGTCATGGGTCAAGTCGGGTCGCCCGGCCGCTACGCCTTCAGCGACAAGCTCGGGTTCCTCGACATCCTGACCGCCGCCAACGGTCCGACGGCGAGCGCCGACGTCCGCAACATTCGGGTCGCGCACCGCGGCGAGAAGGGTTCGCGCGTCTCGCGCGTCAACCTCAGCGCCTATTTCGCCACCGGCGACGACAAGCTGCTGCCCAAGGTCAGGCCGGGCGACGTGATCTACATTCCCGACCAGACCCGCAACTACCTCGACCAGCCTCCCTCCCAGGTCGTGCGGGTGCTCGGGGCGGTCGGCAAGCCGGGGCGTTACGAATACAGCGACGAAATGTCGATTCTCGATCTCCTCGCCGAGGCGGGCGGCCCGACCGGGGACGCGATGCAGGACCGCATCATCGTCATCAACCTGTCGAACGCGCAGAGCCAGGCGCGGATCTTCGATCTCCTCGCCTTCGCCAAGACCGGGGACGTCCGCCGCATTCCCGTCGTGCGCGCCGGAGACGTCGTCTATCTGCCTAACAAGGGTCAGGACGAATTGGCGGAGATCTCCAGCGCCATCGGCAACATCGTGTCGGCCGCGTCGCTGGCGTCGATCGCAGCCTCCCTCTCCCATCAGCAGTGAGAAGGCTGTGATATCCGACCAGTCCAACAAACCGGACGCTGCGGCGCCCAAGACGAAGCGCGCGCCTTTCGCGCGAAACGCGCTGCGTGTGGCGGCGAACGCCACGAAAGGAGCCTTCGACCTCGCCAGATCGTCGCTGAACATGTTCCGCCGCGCGCAGCCGCCTGCGAGCGGCGAGAACGCTGCGCCGTCCGACCAGCCCGACGCGTCCCGCGGGAAGCGGGCGCGGCCATTGGCGCAGGGCGCCCTGCATGCGACGGCAGCCGGCGCCAAAGGCGCCGTCGGTCTCGCTGCGTCGTCGCTGAAGAGGTTCCGCCGATCTGGGAAAAAGCGCCGCGCCGAAGCCGAAACCACCGCGGTCGGGTTCCCCGTCGCCCACCTGCCGCCGGCCGCGCTGTTCGTCGAATCGTTCTATCAGCCGTCGGTCGGCGCGGGCGCCCGCGTCGTCGCCGTCATCGGAATCGAGGTCGGCGACGGGTCGTCGGTCGTCGCGCGCGCGCTCGCCGAACGCAGCGTGCGCGCGCCCTCCCGGACGCTCCTGGTCGACGCCAGCGAAGGGCCTGACGACGCGCCGCCGCCGCTCGACCATATCGGATGGTTCAAGCTCGCCGACGGCGAGGACCAGCCGTTCCGGCTTCGCTCGCCCGAATTCCTGCGCGGTTTGTGGACCGAGGCGCACAAGGACTGGGAAACCATCATCATCGACTGCGGCCCGGCGATCGAGGATCGGGATTACGCCGTTCCGGGCAGGATCGCCGCTCGCAGCGCGGACGCGGTGATCCTGGTCTGCCTCGGCGGCAAGGCCACCAAGGAAACGATCGACGCCGCCAAGGCGGCGATCGGGCCGGCGAATATCGTCGGCGTCGTCGTCAATGGCCGCGACATGCCGACCGTCGGCGCGGAGTTGGCCCGCGAAGCCCGGCGGTTTCGACGGTTCTTCCCAAGACTCTCGCGCTGGGCCGCCGCCCGCGCCTTGCGCTCGAAGTTGTTCGATGTGCCCGCACGATTCCGATTTGCCGGCCTCGCGACCGAGCGCGGCGAAAGCGCCCGCGCCCGGGACGGCGATCCGACTCCTGGTCGATTCCAGCGGCATCGGCGGAATCGAGCGCCATGTCGCCGTCCTGGTCACGGCGCTGCGACGGCGCGGCTACGACGCCCGCGTGCTCCTGCTGACCGATCACGGTCCTCACGCCTGGCTCGACCAGCTTGCCGCCGACGGCGTTCCCTATGACATCAATCGCGACGGCGCCGTCGGCCTCTATCGCCGTCTGAAAGCCGAGCGGATCGGGCTGCTGCATACGCACGGCTACAAGGCGGGCATTCTCGGCCGCCTCGTCGCGCACGCCCTCGGCGTTCCCGTGGTTTCGACGTTTCACTCCGGGGAGACGGGCCGGTTTCCGGTCAACGCCTACCAGTGGGCGGACGAGCGGACGAGCCTGTTTGCGGCGCGCATCAGCGTGAGCGCCGCCATCGCGGAGCGGCTGCCGTTCGCATCGCGGCTCATCCCCAACTTCGTCGCTACGCCTTCGGCCCCGCCATCCGGCGGGCTGCCGGCGACGGTCGCCTTCGTCGGGCGGCTTTCGCACGAAAAGGGCCCCGACCTGTTTTGCCGCGCCGCGATGGCGAGTCCGGCCGACATTCGATGGATCGCGTTCGGCGACGGGGCGATGCGGGAAGACCTCCAGAAAACCTACGGCGGACGCGTCGAATTTCGCGGCATGGTCGCCGACATGGCGAGCGCCTGGCCGGAGGTCGGTTTGCTGCTGATGCCCTCTCGGGCCGAGGGCCTGCCGATGGCTTCGCTCGAGGCGCTGGCGGTGGGCGTTCCGGTCGCCGCGTCGCGGGTCGGGGCGTTGCCCGATGTGATCCGGGAAGACGAGAACGGCTGGCTGTTCGACGTCGGCGACCTCGACGCGATCGCGGCCATCGTCGAGCGCTGGTCGCGCGAGCGCCAGACCAGGGGCGATGCGTGGCGGCTTGCGGCCTGGCGGGTGGCGCACGATCACTTCGGCGTCGAGATCGGAGTCGACCGGACGCTCGAAGCCTACCGCGCGGCCGGCTTCACGGCGCAGCCGTCCGCTCCACGATGATGAACGTCCAGTCGTCGGGCGGCTGCGGTCCCAGCGCGATCTCGGTTGCGCGCTCGAGGCCTTTGGCGAAGGAGTCGAGCGGCTCGTTGGCCCCGGCGGCCACAGACTTCATGAACCACGGCGGCGGGTCGTCGCCCGCGGCGACCCCGGCGGGGTCGAGCCCGTCGGTGAAGAGCACCAGACGCTCGCCCGCCGCGAGTTCGACCCGCTCCGCCTGATGCGGTTCCGGCGGAAGCACGCCGAGCAGCGCGTTGACCAGCGCCGGCCGGCGAATCGTGGCGCCGATGACGAGCGGCGGCGGATGTCCCGCGGAGGCGACCCAGGCGCCGTCCGGGTCGAGATCGACGACGAGAACGGTCGCCAGCGCGCGCTCCAGCGCAGGCTCCGACCATGCGATGCGCGCGAGTTCGGTCAAGAACTCCGCCGCAGTCAGGTCGCCCAGACAATGATGCAGGGTGCGCACGATCGCCGCATAGGCGACGGCCCATGCGCGCGCTCCGACGCCGTGCCCGATCACGTCGATCAGAACGATCCGGTCGCCGCCCTTGAGCGGCAGGTGCAGGAAGAGGTCGCCGCCCCCGGCCGCCGGGGTTCCCGATACGGTCTCCGCCCGATATCGCCCGAGCGTCGAGGGCATGCGCCCGGTGATGAACCCGTCGACGTCGCGCGAGAAACGTCGGGCGAGGCGGGCGTCTCTCAAGGCGGCGCGAGACAGCGCGAGGGCGACCGCGTCGCGCAGGGCGCGCGGCCGGATCGGCTTGGCGAGGTAGAATTCGGCGCCGAGCCGAAGCGCCGCTTCGCGGGTCTCCGCCGACGTGTCGGAGCTGATCAGCACCACCGGCATGGCGCCGACGTCGAGCGACGCGATTTCATCGGGCAGGGAGACCCCGAGACCTTCGCCGAGATAGACGTCGGCCAGGACCACGTCGATGGTCTGCTCCCGCAGCGCCGACTTGGCCTCGGCGAAGGAGGCGCACCCGATCACCCGGTAGTCGTTGTGGAGCGCCTCCGCGTAGGCCTCGAGAAGCGTCGGGGTGTCCTCGACCACGAGCGCGGTCGCCAGTCGCCGCCGCAGGCTGCGCAGGCCCACGAATCGATTCTCGGCGCCGCCGCTGTATTGCGCCCGGTCGAGCGCAGCCCGCACCAGCGCCAGGCCACGACCGGAAGATTCGAGCACGGCCGAGTGGTCGCTCGCCCTTTCCATCCGCTCGCTCGCGTCCACGAACGGGCCGCCGTCATCGGAGACGATGATGATGAGGCCGATGCCTTGAATGTCGATCCGCACGCGCAGGATTTTCGCGGCGGGACGGCCGTGCAGAACGGCGTTCGCGCCGATCTCGCTGATCACGAGTTGCAGGTCTTCGACGATTTCCGCCGGCAGGCGAAGGTCTTGCAGTCGCCGGGCCGCAGCGCGGCGCAGCCACGAGACTTCCGCTACGGTCGCCGGACGCTCGGCCTCGAATACGATCATGGCGATGCATGCTCCCCTTGCCGGTAGGCCAGCGAACCGGTCGCCGCGCGCGGCGCCGCCCCGCCGTTGGCCGGACGGATCGCCGTCGCCGCAAGCTTGCTTGCGTCGCGGTCCGGCGCGATCCCCTTCGCCATCATGGCTCGATTCTCGGAATATAGGCCAGAACCGGCACTCCGGCGGCCTCCTCGAATTCGCTCTCGCTCCGCAGCTTTCCGTCGAGCGTCTCGAACACCGTCGCCAGACCCGCGCCCAGGGCGAGGCTGGCGATCAGCGAGCCGATCACGAACAGAGACGGCGGCGGCGTGATCGGCGAAGTCGGATCCTCCGGCGCGCTGATGATCTTGACCTGCTGCTGCTCCCCGTAGCGTCCCAGCGATCCGGTCAGACGCGCCAATTCGTAGCGCTTGGCGAGCGAGTCATGCCGTTCCCGGGCGGCGGCGACGGCGCGCTGCAGATCGTCGTCCTGCCGCTCGATCGGCGCGAACTCTATGGATTCTTTGTTCAATCGATCGACCGCTTCGGCGAACTGTGCGGCTCTCGCCCGCAGCCCGGCGCGCTGGCCTTCCGCGTCCTGAAGCCGCCGCATCTGCTGGAGAAGCAGCGGCGTGTCAGCCTTCTCCCCGCTCTTCGTCATCCCCGCGGCCTGATTCCACAACCGCGCCATGTCGGCGCCGTCGGGGCCGCCGAGCGCAGCCACGCGCTCTTCCTCGAGCCGCTTCAGCTTGCTCAAAGCCGCCTGGACTTCGGAATGTTCGTCGGTATACCGCGCGCGCAAGCTCGCCAGTTCGCCGGAAGCCTGGACGATTGCGTCCTCCAGCCGACCGACGACGGGGTTCAGCGTTGCGACGCGCTTCTCCAGATCAGCGTAGGCCGCGTCCGCTGCCGCAAGCTGCAACTGCGTCTCTTCGAGGCCCAGACGCATCTTCGCCAGTTGATCCAGATTGGCCTGGCGGAGGGTCAGCTTGTCCGAATTGCGACCCTTGAACTCGGCGTACTGCCGCTCGGCCTCGTCAAGCTCTCGCTCGCTCGCGTCGATCTGACGGCGCAGAAAGGTCACGCTGCCCTCGACGGAGCCGCGAGCCGGCTCGAGGATCCGTTCGACGAAGCGCGACGCGACGGCGTTGAGCGCCGTGGCCAGCCCGGTCGGCCGACTGCCGCGAATGGTCAACTCGATCATCTCCGGCCCGATCATCGTCACCGACAGCGCCTGCCCGAGGTAACCGGCCCGAGCGTTGGTCACGCGCGGATCGGTCGTCGGCCCGACTTGGCCCAGATCCCGCAGAACGTCGACCATGACGTACCGGCTGGTCAGCAGCGTACGCAGCGCCAGCATCCGACCCGCGAGATTCGGTCCGATCGTCAAGTCGTGCAGGATCGGATTGAGCCGGCCGGGATCCTGAACCAAGATCGTCATGCGGGCTTCATAGACCTCCGGCGCGCGACTTCCGGCGAGGACGCCGAGGGGCGGCATCGCGAGCATCGGAATGATGATCAGGTGCCGCCGTCGCCAGGCGGCGCTGATGACGGTCTCAAGGACCCCGGGGGACGCGCGGCTCATGGACCGGCTCCGCCCGGCGCCGGCGACCGTCGCGAAATGCGAGCGCGTTTTGCAAAAAATGCGCGCCCCGGCCTGAAGCCTGCGCGGCCAGGACTTTCGATCCTCGGCTTCGCCTGGAGCCTTAGGGTTCTACTCCGAGATTCGCGGCGGAGCCGTCCTGATTTCGCAGCGGTCTGGGCGCGCCGCAAGCGCGAACCGCGGCGCGGGAGGAAAGCCTGATCAAGAAAAGCGGAGAAGATCTCCACGTTGGTCGTCTCGGAGCCCAGGGCGACGTCGGATCGGGTCGCCCGGCGTTGTTGCGGATCCGGCTTTGAAACGCCAGCGATCGGCGTCAGTCGATCAATGTCGAAGCGCTCTCCTCGCCTCCGCCCGTGATGTGGCAGCACTGCTCGCCTTCCCAGAAACGTGGGCGACTCCGCCAGAGGTCGCGCACGCGTTCCTCCTTGAGGCTTCCGATCGAAGGACGCGAGGCGCAAATTCGCACATCGCCGTTGGGATGGATCTGCAGCGTCGTCAGGCCCGAGCACTGTCTCTCCGTCTCGTGGAGGGCCTGACTTGAGGCGGCGGCTCCCAGCGCGGAAGGATCGAGGAAATAGGGGATCATCGCCTCGAGCTGCGCGACGCTGTTGGCGATCGGAAAGCCCTCCTTCTTGAGCCTTATCAGCGTACGCACGGAAGCTTCCAGGGCCTTCTGATCCCTGGGCCAGGTCGGCGCGGTTTCGAACCACAGAGGGTCCTCGGCGCTGTTGTAGTTGCGGTCGATGGGCTGGTAAAACACCTCCACGCCGCTTTCCTTGGCGTAGTGGGCGACGTTCGCCACCTCGGCGACGTTCTGCCTCATGATCACGGTCTTCAGGCGGAGCATGTAGCTGAGACCGCGTTCGGCCCTCAACGCCGTCAGCATCTGCATCGACGCGTGCGTCCGCTCCCAGAACTTGCGTCGCCCGCGGACCGCGTTGTGGGTGTCCCCGATCGCGTCGAGCGACAGGGTGATCCGCCACGGGTCGGCGAGCGCGGCCTGCCGAAGACGGGAATGGTCGGACCAGTATCCATGCGTCAGCAGCTCGATCGCCAGATCCTGCTGAACCCCGTGGGCGACGAGTTCCGGCGCAAAACGCTGGAGTAGCGCCTCGCCGCCGGTCAAGGTCACCTGCACCGGACCGAGCCAATGCGCCAGATCCGACAGACAGGTCTTCCACTGCGCAAGGTCGAGAAGATCCTCCTTGCCCTTGTTCCGCCAGATGTCGCAGTGCACGCAGCGGGAATTGCACCGCTCCGTCAGCAGGATGGCGATCGACACTGGGCGGCACGCCGAGCGGAAACGACCGCCGCCGAAGGTCCGCAGGCGATAGTTCGCCGATTCGTGCGCGCGACGGTAGAGCGCGGAAACATTGAGACCGAGCGCCATGAAGGACCCCCCAAATTCCGCTCCGCAAAGACGCTTGTGCGAAGTTCAAGCGACCCGCCCTGGTCCTTCGTTCCGATCGGTTGAACGCTGCGCCGCGCTTTCCGACTGACGCTCGGCGATAATGCGCGCCCGTTCCTCGAAGCTTGCGATGCGCCCCGAGCGCAGGCCGAGGACGACCGCCGCCGAACGCGCAAACTCCAACCCGTAGCGCGTATTCGGACTGAGCAGAAACCCGGCGAGATAGTGGCCGCACGCCGCCACATTGCGGTGTGCCTGGCGGTGCTGCTCTCCCCGGGCGATCTCGACCAGCGATAGCGCCGCAAACGCCGCCCGCGGATAGTGGCGCAGAGCGAAACCGCGATGCCTGCGCGCGACTTCGGCGATGTGGCGGGTGCGGTCTTCGACGTTCGTGCTCAGGGAATCGGGGCGCGCGCTATGCTGCGCCTCGATGCTGGTCGAATAGGCGACGGCGCCGCGGCGCGCCAGGCGAATCCAGAGATCCCAGTCCTCGGCCTGGCGCAAGTCCCGGGAAAAGCCGTCCAGCGCGACAAGTGCGTCGCGCCGCGCCATCGTCCCGGTCGTGCAGATCGGATTCTCGCTGTAGAGCAGGCCGAAGGCCCCGTCGCCCAGCTCGACGATGCCCTCGCGGCTGCCGATGAATTTCTGGAATCGCGGGCAATAGCTCGCGAAAGTCGGCTCGATCGACCCGTCCGGCAGCATGGTCTGGTATTTCGAGAAGCACAGGACGATGTCGGGATGGGCTTGGAGCCATTCCACCCGGCGAGCGACGGGTTCGGGGTAGAGCAGATCGTCCGCGTCGAGGAAGCAGATGATGTCGGCGCGCGCCCTGGCGATGCCCTCGTTGCGCGCGGCGGACGCGCCGTGGTCACTGTCCCGCCGAATCACGACGATCCGATCGTCCTCGGTCGCAAGCCCGAGCAGCAGCTCCGTGGTGCCGTCCGTCGACCCGTCGTCAACGACGAGGATCTCCAGCGGCGCAATCGGAACGGCCTGCGCGCTGGCGATCGCTTGGCCGACGAACTTGATGCCGTTTCGGACGGGGATGATAACGCTCAATTTGGGTGTCATATCAGACCTGTGGCCAATCCCTTCGAACGGCTAGCCGGCGCGCCCCAGGCGCCGGCCGACCCCACTCACAATCTCGCGGCACCGTCGCTGAACCTCTTGCGCCTCGAGCCGCGCCGCGAGCGCGAGTTTTACCGCGCCGTGCAGCCAAGGATAGCGGCGCACCTCGGAGCGCCCGACCACGCATTGCGAAGCCGGTCTATCCTTGTCGGCGCCGAAGCCCAAGATGGCGCAGTCCTCATCGTCCAAGCTCCGCGGAAGGAACGCCGCGTTCAGGAGCAGGGGGCGGTAACGGCCGTAATCCTTGTCGAGCGCTTGGATGGGGACGGACGGGTTGTGAAAATTGAGGAACAGGACGTGCCGCGGCGTGAGCACAGGGGCGGTCTGGCGATGGATGCCGGCCGTGTCGAACAGGAAGGCCGTGCCAGCCTTGCCCAGAATGTCGCTGCGGCTCGCGTGCATCGGGTCCACTTCCCGAGGACTCCAGTGGCGGGCGATCATGCCGCGATTGTGCGAGCCGGTGATGTAGCTGAAATGCCCGGATTCGACATCGGTCAGATACATCCCGAGCTTGATCTGGCGCGGACGGCGGACCGGATCGACCGCGTCTTCGTCATACCAGGCGTCGGTGTGCCAGCCATGGAAGTCCGTCATCGCGCGGATGGTCCTCCAGCCCCTCGCCTCGGTGAGCGCGTAACCCGAGCCGATGTAGCCCCGCAGGACCGACTTCAGGAGCGGATGCAGCGCAAGGCGGACGACGGCGGGATCGACCGTCAGAGCGTTTTCCACCAAGACCCGCCACTTCTCGTTCTGCTCGTAGCCGGACCAGGTGTTGAAGGTCGGCCGCTCGAGAACGCGCTCGAACGATTGCTGCAGCCCCGATAGCGCCTCGGGGGCGAGCATTGGCGGCAGAACGACCACGCCGTCCCGTTCGAGAGCGGCGATCAGGGTGTCGGCGGTCGTCGGGGGGTTCAGCCTGTCGAGCATGGGAAAAGGACCCCTGTCAATGGGAGGCGGGGGTCTTGGCGGGAAGCACGGGCAACCCGAGCGCACGGTAGTGCCGCAAGGTGTCTTCGACCATGGCCGCAAGCGAGAATGAGGCTTCGGCGCGGCGGCGCGCGGCCTTGCCCATGCCGGCGCGCCACGGCTCATCGGCGAGCAGGGCGAGACAGGACTCCGCCAGCGCAGCGCGGTCGCCAGGCTCGATCAGCACGCCGGTTTCGCCGTCGACGACCACTTCCGGCACTCCGCCGACCCGCGTCGCGATCGCCGGCACGCCCGCGGCCGCCGCCTCGGCCACGGTCAGGCAGAATGCCTCGTGCCAGCGCGAAGGGGCGATGATCATGTCCGCCGCCGGCAGCAACGCGTCGACGTCGTTGCGCAGGCCGAGGTACCGGACCCGCGCCGAGGCGCGGCGCTCGACCTCCGGCGCGAGCGGACCGTCCCCGATCCAGATGAGCGCCGCGTTGTCGTTGCGGCGCAGGATTTCGTCCTGGACGGCGAGGAGGTCGTCGACGCCCTTCGCCTCGGTGAACTGCCCGACATAGAAGACGCAACGCTGGTCCGGGGCCACGCCCAGACGCTCGACCTTGAGCCGCGCCCGCTCAGCCGGGTCGGCGAGCGGCTTGAACCGTTCGAGGTCGACGCCATTGAATAGCCGCGTCACCTTGCCCGAGGATGCGCCGACCTCGCGGCGGACCTGCGCGCCTACGAAGTCGGATACGGGCAAGTACAGATCGACGAACTTGCTGAGCAGCATGCGGCGCAGCCCGCGCAACGACAGGGCGGTCGCGCCGGCGTCCAGGACGGTGCGCGAGCCATGGTCGGTGAACACGAACCGTCGAACGCCGAGCGACTTGGCGATGAGGGCAAGAGGCGTCGACGGCGAGCCGAAATGGCAATGGACTAGGGCGGGGCGCATCCGCCGCACGGTCTGGGCGAAGAAGCCGGCGCTGTTCAGTTTCTCGTCCGGGACGCAGTCGACTCCGGCGCCGCGCGCCTCGAGCGCCGCCCGCACCTCCGGGTCGATCAGCAAACGCGCGACCACCTGGAAACGCAGCCCGGTCTTGGCGCAGGCCTCGGACGCCGCCACCAGATAGTCCTCGTACGATCCGCGTTTCCGCAGGTGCCCAAACACCCAGTGAAGGACGAGAGGACGTCGGTCGGGCCGCGAATCCGCCGCGGTTTCGACCGCGCTCGCGGACTGGGTGACGCCTGTCAGGGCCTGGGTTGGCATTGGATTGCTCTTTTGCGGACTTGCTCGACCAAGCGTCAAGCCTCTCGCTCGCTGCGCAAGGTCGGCGCCATCCGCCCCAGCGACGGCAGATGCCGCAAGTCCATGATTTTTCAACGCTTATTGCTCAGGAGGCGGAGCCGCGGGTTTTGCGAAATGCAAATGCGGCGAATCGCCCCGCAGCGCACGCGGGTCGAACCGTTCGCAAAGCGCGCGCTGGAACGCGCGAATGCGTTTGTCGGCCGGGTTTCCGCTCACGCCCACCCGGTCCCGGCAAGAGAAGAAACGCCGACTTCGCGCAACGCGAACGGCCTCCGACGCCGGCGCTGCGCGGGTCCATCCTGCCGCGCCCCACTAAGCGAATCCGTGGAACGTGATGTCCCGGCCGCCTGCAAGGCGGACCGACGAGGCTCGCTCCCCGCGGCGAGGTCAGGCGGGCCGGACGAAGAGGTATTGCGCGATAGCGCCTTCGCTGCCGGGATTGCCTCGCAATTTGCGAATCATGGTGTTGAGCACCCAGAATTTCGGCCATTCGGAGAGCTTCGTCTCGTCGCTCCCGAAGGCCGCCTCGGCCTCCAGTTTGAAGCCGGCGTCGGCGGCGGCCGCCAGAAACTGGTGACGCCCGATCGGGGTGATGTGACCGTCCGTGAGCAGATACTCGTCGTCGAAGCGATGAAAATCTCCCTTCATGATCAAGGTCGCAAGCGCGAAGGACGAATCCACGTTCGGCGTCGTGAGGAACAGGCGTCCGCCCGGTTTGACGCATTGGAAACACGATCTGAGAAACGCTCGCGGCGATTCCAGATGCTCGATGATCTCCATTGCGACGACGAGGTCATAGGGCGCGGCGACGGCCGCCGCGAATTCGCCGTTCAGAACCGCACCGTGGCTTCGCACGCCTGTCCCGGTCGCCTTGAAATTCGCAGGCACGGCGTCCACGGCGACCACCTGCGTCCGTTTACGGCCCTTGAGGAACTCCAGCGTCTGCGCATGCAGCCCCTTGTCGGCGAAATCAGGATACCCTTGTATTGACCGGGGGCGGCGATATCACTCGTGCGGAGCTTTCGAGAATGGTCCACCCTCGGTATGGAAGGGTCGGATGGGTTCACGTCGTTGGTCGAAAATGTACCGAGTCCTCTTGATAGTTGTCGCCGGTGATGCCGCCGAAGTCCAATCGCGTCCGCGCTGTATGAAATGAAATCAGCAATCATGCTGTGGCTCTCGAGCAGCCTCCCGACGGACCCAAGCGCCGGTCACCGTGCAACGATTGTGCCTCCCTCGGCTTGCTCGCTTCGGGTGACGCAGATGTTTCAGGTAAAGGCGGGTTTCGTGCTCCATCTCATGGCATCGCCCTTGCGGGACCGCCGACACGTGGTGTTACCTCGCCTGGAGCAAGCAAAATGAAAAAGATCGGTTACGTCTTGGCCGACTTCCCGATTCTTTCCGAAACGTTCGTCGGCGACGAGATGAGGGCCATGGCCAAGCGCGGCCACGCGATTCAACCGATCGTGATGCACTTGTCCGCCGGGCCGGCGCAGACCGCGGACAAGCTCCTCGCCCGATCGGCCCGGACCGTAGCGTCGGCCTCAAGGCAATCTGCGCTCCGGACTCTGCTGCGTCCCGGGCGTTCTGCTTTCTCTGCTTTGTCCTTCCTGATGAAGCAGAAAAAACTGTCCAGGAGATCGCTGTTCTGGAACGCCATCAAGATCGGCGCGATCGCGCGCGAGTATGGTTGCGACCACCTGCATGCGCATTTTTCAGGAGGCGCGACCGCTCACGCCATCGTCGCCGCGCGCTGGATCGGCATACCCGTCTCGTTCGTCTGCCATGGGCATGACGTCTACGCAGAGCCCGAGGACCTCCCGGTCAAGCTCGAGGCGGCCAACGCCGTGGTTGCAGTCTGCAAGGACATGGAGGCGGACCTCCGCCGCCTGGCGCCGCGGTCGAACGTCGCCACGATTCATTGCGGCACCGATCCTGACAACTTCACGCCGGCCCAGGACGCATCGCCGTCGCCGAAGCTCCTGTTCATAGGTCGACTGATCCCATGCAAGGGAGTCGATGACCTCCTGTCGGCGCTGGCCGTGCAGACAAACGCCGCCGTCGACATCGTCGGAGACGGTCCTTTGATGAAGGAGCTGCGCCAGCAGGCGGAGGCGCTTGGCGTCGCCGACCGGGTCAATTTCCTCGGCGCTCGCACGCGGGACTGGATCGTGGAGAACGGACCGCACTACCTCGGCTTCGTCGCGCCGTTCAAACAGGGGCCGGACGGCACGAAGGATACCGGCCCGGTGGTAATCAAGGAGGCGATGGCCATGGGGCTTCCCGTCGTCGCGTCACGCCAGATGGGGATCAAGGAGATGGTGTCGCCGGAGACGGGCTTTTTCGCCGAACCGGCCGACCCTGCCACGCTTGCCCAGGCGATCGAGCGGCTCTACCGCCTGTCGCCGGCCCAACGGGCCGAGATGGGCCGACGCGCGCGCCAGCGCGTGATCGAATCCTTCTCGCTCGACGCGTCCTCGAGGGCGCTTTCGCAATTCGTTGAGGCCGCCTGATGTTTCGCATCCTGGCGGCGCTGCGTTCGTTCTGGCTGTTCGGAGCAAGCATCCTCTTCACCAAGGGGCTGTCGCTGGTCACGATACCGCTCGTGACCGGTCATCTGTCGCCGTCCGACTATGGACGGCTCGAGCTCGTGGCCAGCATGATCGAGGCTTTCGCGATCGTCATGACGCTCGGCGTCGCTGAGAGCCTTTATCGTTTCGCCGGACCTGAGGCTGGCGCCAATCAGCGCAACGTCGTCGCCGGATTGACGGGCATGGCCCTGACGCTCGCGTTCGGCATCGGGACGCTTCTGCAAATTGGGGTCTGGAGCCTCGCGCCTCGGCTTGGGCTCGGTTTCATCCAGACGCCGTTGGCGATCGGTCTCGCGGCGGCGACTCTGTCCGGGCTGATCGAACTGCCGCTCGCATGGGTCCGGCTGCGCGGACACGCCGGCTCGTACCTCGGCTTTACCGTGGCGCGGGCGGTCCTTCAGGTCGCCGCGATGGCGGTCACGCTGAACGCCGGTTGGGGCGTGACCGGCCTGCTGGCGGGAAACGCCTCGGTCGACGTCGTCGTCGCGGCGACCTTGCTGACGCTCCAGATCCGCGAGTGCGGCGTGCGGCTGGACCGGGAGACCTTCGCCCGGGCCGGCAATTACGGCCTGCCGATTATCGGCGGGGCGCTGTCGATGTTCGTCCTCGGCTCGTGCGACCGCTGGTTTCTCGCCGGAGCGGTTCCGACCGCGACGCTCGGCTTCTACGGTCTCGCCGTCAAGCTGTCGCAGATCGCGCCGCTCGCCATTCAGCCGTTTGGCCTGTGGTGGTACGCACGCCGCATCGCGGTTCTCAAACAGCCCGGCGGTCTCGAGACGAGCGCTCGCGGCGTGGCGATCGGGATGACGCTGCTCGCGGCGGGAGCGGTCATCTCCGGCGTCGGCGCCCCGGTGTTGGTCAATCTCCTGCTCCCGCACGCCTATCGCGCGGCGTTGCCGTTCTTGCCGTGGCTGGTGATCGCGGTCGCACTCAACGAAACCTGCAGCCTCGTCAATGTCGGCGCTTACGCCGGCAATCACGGCTATCGCGTCCTGGGGGTCAATTCGGCCGGCGCCGCCGTTGCGCTCGTCGGTTACATAGCGTTGACGCAGCCGTTCGGCGTCTGGGGAGCCATCGCAGCCACCATCGCCGGCCAGAGCGTCCGCCTTGCGCTCTTTCTCCGCTTCGGTCGGCATGACGCCCCGATTCCCTATCCGTGGGGGCTCGCGACGGCGTTGACCGTCGTCGTCGCCTTCCTCGTCATCGGAGTTGGGTTGGCGCCGACCGCTGCGATCGCAGCCATCACGATCTCTTTGGGCTTCACGGCTTTCCTCGCCATAGCCTGGCGGTTCGTCGGCCGCGACGCCAGCGCCTTCCTGCGGAGCCAGGCGGCGTGACGGTTCGGTCCGCATGACAGAAATCGACGCCCGAGCCCGCGCCCCGATCGTTCGCCCGAGCAAGCACATTTTCTTTGCTCTGCTGGCCTCGGTCGTCGTGATGCTGCCGGCCTTCGGGCCGCTTCCGCCGGCGATCGCGCCCTTCGCGCCGATCGGCGTCGCCCTCTTGCCCCTGGTCGGACTGTTCGCGTTCTCGAATCCGTTCGCGCTCTGTCTCGGTTTCGTGATTTTCTCGTTCTTTCGCATCCACGAGGCGTTCCCGGCGCTGGGGCCCCTCCGAATTCCGCAGATGCTGGCGGCGCCGACCCTCCTGGTGCTCGGATGGCACGTCCTGATCAAGCGCAGTATCGAGATCTACTGGAGTCGGTCGCTGAAGATATTCCTGGTTTTCTTCGCGATCGTCACGGTGGGGATTCTTTTTGCGGAAAACAAGCCGGCGGCCATTGGATTTTGGACAGCGAATTACTGGAAGGTGGCTGTCATGACGTGCGCGATCGCGTGGCTAACGCGACGTCCGCGCGACTTCGCCATCGCTTCGCACGCCTTCGTGTTCGCCGGCATTCTCATCGCCTCCGTCGCACTCTACAACAAGGCCAACGGGATCGGTCTCGTCGAAGGGAGCCGTGTCACAATCGGCCGCAACATTGGTTCGCTGCTCGGCGACCCCAACGACCTGTCGCTCGTGTTGCTCTTTCCGTTGAGCTTCGCCGTCTCGCTTTTCGTGCGCCGCACCAGTTGGCTCAGCGCCGTGTTCGGAATGTTTGGCTCGGGCATGGTGGTCGCCGCGATCATCGCGACCCAGAGTCGCGGCGGGCTTCTCGGCCTCATGACCGTGTTCGGCGTGTATGGCGTCCGCTTGATCAAGTCCAAAGCGGTGCTGCTCGCGATCGTCGGAATTGGGTTGCCGGTCCTTTACGTGGCCGCCGGCATTTCGGGACGGAAATCCGGAGGCGCCGCCGAGCAGGGCATCGACGAGTCCTCAATGGGCCGCATCCACGCATGGGGCGCCGCGTGGAATATGGCGATCGCACACCCTCTGCACGGCGTCGGCCTCAACGGGTTCTTCGAAAATTACTTTTTCTATACGGAATTTTGGGACGGCCTCAATCACGCGGTGCATTCGACCTGGTTCCTCGTCCTTTCGGAAACGGGATTCCCGGGGTTCTTCGTGTTCGTGGCGATGGTCGTCACGGTGTTGATCTCGTCGATTATCGCGTTGGGCAAACTCGAGCGGACCAAGGCGGCGATGCCGGCGCGCGCGATGGGGCACGCCGTGCTCGCAGGAACTGCCGGCTATTGCGTTTCGGGAACTTTCCTCACCCAGGGCTTCACCTGGCCGATCTACGTCAATCTGGCGCTCGGCACCGCCGTGGCCTATTTCGCAAGCCGCGAAGGCGACGCGTCGCAACCCGCGAACGAAACGTCCCCGACGTCGCAAACCTGAAACGTCGCGGGCGCTTTCGAGCCTGTTCGGATGGCACGGCGGTTGCTCCGTTTCCGACATCGAACATCAAAGGCGGCTCGACCATGTGTGGGATTTTCGCAGCGATCAGCGACAGGCCTGTGGCCGGCGTTCTGGTCGAAGGTCTCAAACGGCTCGAGTATCGCGGCTACGATTCCGCCGGCGTGGCGACGATCGACGACGAAGGCCTGCGGCGCGTCTGCGCCGTCGGCAAGGTCTCGGCGCTCCAACAGCGCGTCGAGGCCGAGCCGCTGCCGGGCTGCATCGGCATCGCCCATACCCGCTGGGCGACCCACGGCGCCCCGAGCGAGGTCAATTCCCACCCCCACATGGCCAGCGGCGTCGCCGTCGTTCACAACGGCATCGTCGAGAACCACGGCGAACTCAGGCAGCGCCTCGAGCGTCAGGGGTGCCGCTTTCTCAGCGAGACGGACAGCGAGGTCATTCCCTGGCTGATCTCGTGCGCCGTCGCCGACGGATCGGGACCCGCCCGCGCCGTCCGTTCGCTTGGCGAGCACATCGAGGGCTCGTATGCCGTCGCCGTGATGACCGAGAATGACCGAAACGTCCTTCACGCCAAGCGCCACGGGAGCCCGCTCGTCGCCGCCCTCGGACCGCGAGGCGGCTACCTGTCCTCGGATATCTCCGCCCTTGCCGGGCTCGCGGACGAGGCGGTGGTCCTGAGCGACGGCGACCAGGTCGAACTGCGCCGCGACGCGATCTCCGTGTTCGACAAGAGCGGCCGCCCAGTCCTGCGCGCGCGGCTGCCGATCGACGCCGTCGGCGAGCATTTCGACAAGGGCGGCCATCCACATTACATGCTCAAGGAGATTCACGATCAGCCTGCGGTCGCGCGGGCGATCGAAGCGCGTTACGACAAGAGCCCCTTCGTTGCGGAACAGGTCGCCCTCGACTTCAATCAGATCGACCGGATTCGGCTCATCGCTTGCGGGACGTCCTATTACGCGTGCCTGGTCGCAAAGCGCTGGTTCGCCGAAGTCGCCGGGCTTTCGTCCGACGTCGAACTCGCGTCGGAGCATCGCTACGCCCCGGTCGTCGCGGATGGACAGCGCGAGGCGGCGATCCTGGTGTCGCAATCCGGAGAGACCGCGGACACCCTGGCGTCGCTCGAAAAGCTCAGGGGCCTCAGGACGCCGACGATCGGCATCGTCAATCAACAGGTCTCCACGCTCGCGCGCGAGGCCGACTTTTTCCTGCCGCTGCTCGCCGGAGCGGAGATTGGCGTGGCCTCGACCAAGGCTTTCACGGCGCAGCTGCTGGTTCTGGCGAGACTGGTCGCGCACGCCGCGGAACAGCGGGGACAGCGCGCGGCGGCCAGACGCCTGCGCGCCGCGCTGGGCGAAGCGGCAAAGACGATCGAAGCGGTGCTGCACAACGAGGCCGCGATCGTCGCCGTGGCGGGCATCCTCGCCAAAGCGCGCAGCGCGCTATTCGTCGGCCGCGGCGCCCTGTATCCTCTCGCCATGGAAGGGGCGCTGAAGCTGAAGGAAATCTCTTATATCCACGCCGAAGGCTTCGCCGCGGGCGAGCTCAAGCACGGGCCGATCGCGCTAGTCGATGCGGACACGCCGGTCGTTGCGCTCGCGCCGTCCGGCGATCTGTTTCCGAAGCTGGCTTCGAACGTGCGCGAGATCGCGGCGCGAAAGGGAAAGATCATCCTGCTCGGCGACCGCAAGGCGCTTCTCGCCCTCTCGGACGTCGCCGACGCGTCGTTGACGTTGCCGGCCTGCGACGAGCTGCTGCAGCCGATCATCGCAGCGATCCCGTTGCAATTCCTCGCCTATCATGTCGCCGTAGCGCGCGGCTGCGATATCGACCATCCACGCAACCTCGCCAAATCGGTGACGGTAGAGTGAGCGCCGTTCATTCCCTGCGACGCTGGGTCAAGGAGCGTCGCCACCCGGCCGCCGACCTGATCTACCGCACCGCAATGGCGGCGCGCGGCTTCTCCGTGCCGGTGGTGCCAGGCCTGACCCGGGCGCTCTATGTCGGCTACGTCGGCGGGCGCAATCTCGTCGCCAGCTTCGCCCGCGTGTTCTGGTGGACGCCGCTCTTCCAGTCGCGGCTGATTCGGCCAGCGCCCCGCCTCTACCTTTACGGCGGATTGCCGCTCGTCCTCGGACCGGTCCGGATCGCCATCGGCCCCGGCACGCGCATGTCGGGACAGACGACCATCTCCGGCCGCACCGCAGGCTCGGCGGCGCCTGAACTGATCGTCGGCGGCAACTGCGACATCGGCTGGCAAACGACGATCGCGGTCGGCCGGCGCATCGTGATCGGCGACAACGTCCGGCTCGCCGGCCGGCACCTGCTCGCCGGCTACCCCGGCCATCCTCTCGACCCCGAGGCGCGGGCCCGGGGCGAAGCTGAGACCGAAGACCAGGTCGGCGACATCGTGCTCGAAGACGACGTCTGGCTCGCGACCGGGGTGACCGTATCGGCGGGGGTGACGATCGGCAGGGGGACAGTGGTCGCGGCGGGCAGCGTGGTGACGAAGGATCTGCCGGCGGGCGTGCTCGCGGGCGGCGCGCCGGCCAGGGTCATCCGCAAGATCGTGGAGTAGGGCGCATGCGGCGCGGCATGGTCGCTTTCGCCGAGGACTGGGGCGGGCTACCGAGCTCGACCCAGCACCTCGTCGGCCGCCTGGCGGCCGAGCGGGACGTCATCTGGGTCAACTCGATCGGCATGCGGCGGCCGCGCTTCAACGGCCGCGACCTGACGCGGATCGGCGCCAAGATCAAGGGGCTCGCGGGGGCGGCGCCGTCAAGCGCCGCGGCGCCCGTTCGCGCGGAAAGGCCGGAGCGGCTGACCGTCGTCAGCCCGATGGCCGTGTCGTGGCCGGGAAGCCGCGTCGCGGGCCTGTTCAACCGGGCGAGCCTCGGGCGTCAGATCCGGGGCCGGATGGCCGCCTGGGGCATGGCGCAGCCGATCCTGTGGACGTCGTTGCCGACCGTGGCGCCGGTGGTCGGCGCGCTCGGCGAGCGGGCGGTCGTCTACTATTGCGGCGACGATTTCGGGGCGCTGGCGGGCGTCGATCACGGTCCGGTCAGCGTCATGGAGCGCGATCTGGTCGCGCGGGCCGATCTCATCCTCGCCGCCAGCGAGACGCTCGCGGCGAAATTTCCTGCGAGCCGCACCGTCCTGGTTCCGCACGGCGTCGACTTCACCTTGTTCACGGCGCCGGCGCCGCGCGCGAAGGATCTGCCGGCCGGCGGACCGGTCGCCGGATTCTACGGCTCGATCGCGGAGTGGATCGACATCGAACTCCTCGCGCAATGCGCAACCGCGATGCCGGACTGGACGTTCGTCCTGATCGGCGACGCAAAGGTCGACGTCAGTCGGCTGGTCGCGCTGCCCAACGTCCGCATTCTGGGTCCGCGGCCGCATGCCGCGTTGCCCTCCTACGCCCAGCACTGGGACGTCTCGCTGCTTCCGTTTCTCGACACGCCGCAGATCCGCGCCTGCAATCCGCTGAAGCTCAGGGAATATCTGGCCGCCGGGGCGCCGGTGGCGTCGATCGAATTTCCGGCCCTGGCGCCTTACGCCGACGTCGTCCGGGCGACGGCGGACCCGCGTCGGTTCGTCGACATGATCCGGCTCGCGGCGGGCGACGCGGCCGACCATGACCGCCGCCGGGCGCGGGTCGCGAACGAGAGCTGGGACGAGCGCGCGGCCGCCGTCCAGGCTCTGCTGGAGGCGCTTTGAGGCTGGCCTTCCTCGTCGCCGCGCTCTTCGGTCTCGGCTGCGGGTCGAGCCTCGCCGACAACTGGGCGAATACTCAAGGGGAAACCCCCATCGACGTTCGCTTCTCCGCGCCTCTCGCCGCCCAACCGGGCGAGACGCTGGTCGTCAAGGGAGCCGTCTCGGGAGAAAAGCCCGCAACGCTGGTTCTTCGCGTCGACGACAGCGGCTCGGCCGACTTCGCCAGCCGCGCAAACGTGGAGCAGCTTCTGCCGCCAGGGCCGTTCGTGTGGCGCTATCCGCTGGCCGGCGTCAAGGCGTCCGGCGGTCGGGTGCTGGACGCGCGCGACATTCGCCGGCTGGTGCTTTTCGAGCCCGGCGCTGCGCGCCGGGTGGCCGTCGACAGTTTCACGCTCGAGCCGGCGCCCCGGCTTCCCGAGGGCTCGGTCGGCTTCAGCCTTGGAGCCGCGGACGCGCCGCTGATCGGCGGCCTGTCCCGCATCGCCCCTGACGACCCGAGGGTGATCGGCCGACATCCCGTCGCAATCCGCAGGCCGTCTCCCGATCCGGTGGTCGCGAACGGCGTCAACGGCGTCGAGCGCCTGCATGTCGATTGGCCCCGTGGACGAGCCCGGGTCTCGCTGTGGCTCGAGGACGTCGGGGAGTGGGAAACCTTGCCCTCCGTCTTGCAGCGCCGGGTGCGCGTCAACGGCCGGGATTTCGTCAACGTGAATCCGACCCCGCAGCAATGGGTCGAGGAGCGCTACCTGGCGGGACGGGAGCGCGAGGCCAGCGCCGCAGACGACGCCTGGACGGCGTTCGGCCGCCATCGCGGCGGGCTCGTCTCACACGACGTGGACGTCGGCGACGGCGGCGTCGACGTCGAACTTGCCGGGAGCGGAGCGGCGGCGACGTTTCTGTCGGCCATCGTGATCGAACCGGCCGGACGCGTTTCGGCGCGGGATTTCGTCGAAGCCGCGCGCCGCCAATGGATGACTGAGAACTTTCCGGTCGCGCCGGCCCGCGCGATCCCTTTGCCCCCGGTGTTCGGCGACGATGCGGCGCCAGTCCCGAAACCCCTCCGCGTCGTCGTCACGCCAGGAACCGGCGCCCGTCTCGCTTTCGCCGTCGGCGGGCGCGGCGTCGCGGGCAAGCCGGCGCTGACGATCGAGGAGCCGGCGCTCGAACGCAGCCGGATCGGCCTGCAGGTCTATGCGGCGCAACGGCGGCTCGACCGGGTCTCGACGGGCGGGACGCTGCTGGCGCTGACCGACCGGCTGCTGCGCGGAGACGCCGGATCGCTTCCCATCCTCGCGGACGAACCGCGCCGCTACGTCGCCTGGGCGAACGCGCCGAGGGACGCGAAGCCGGGCCTCTATCGCGGCGCGATCACGTTTTCCGTCGGCAAGCGCATTGTGGCTCCGGTGGAGGTCGAGGTCTTGTCGGTCGATCTCCCCGCGCCGGCCAGCCCTGCGGGCTTCTACCTCGAGGAAGCGCCGCATCTGACCTGGTTCGGCTCGACCGGCGACCGGAGCCGGCAACTCGCCTGCGATCTCGCGACGCTCGCCCGCTTCGGCGTCCTCGGCGACGCGCCGGGGCTCGCGGCGCCGGACGCGCAGGGTCTCTCGACGTTTCTGCAGGATTCGCGCATCGCGTCGTCGGCGGGCGTCGCAGCGCCTTGGTTCGCATATGAGCCGCTGAAGCGCCTGGTCGACACGCTCGGCGTCGACGCCGCGGCGGACCGGGTGAAGGCGGCGCTGGCTGCGCTTCAGGCGGCGGGACTGCCTGCGCCGATCTGGTCGCTCTTCGACGAACCGGGCAATCTGGGGGGCGGCGACGACGCCGCCGCGACGGTCGCGGCGAAGCTGCGCGCCGCCGCGCCCGGAATCCAGCTCGGCGGACAGTTCAACACGCCGAGCGACCGCCGTTACCTCGGCGTCGTCGACGTCGCTCTGGTCAACCCCGGCTTTGGCGTCGACGCCCGGACGATCGAGGGGCTCAAGAGCGCGGGGCGGGGCGCCTGGCTCTATAACACCGGGGCGCCGCGATTCACCGCCGGGCTTTGGCTTTGGCGGACCGGCGCGTCCCGCTACCTCCAGTGGCACGCGCGAATGCCCACCGCCGACCCCTACGATCCGACGGATGGACGCGAGGGCGACGTCCAGGTGTTTCCGCCGATGGCGGAGGTTTGCGCCGCCCATCCGGACATCGACCTGGCGTTGATCGAAATGGCGGAAGGCGTCGTCGACCAACGCTGGCTGCAATGGCTGGCGGCTCGTCCGGAGCCCGAGGCCAGGGGGCTGCTCGCGCAAATCCTGCGCGAGACGCCGGGCGATTGGGCGACCGCCTCCAGCAACGGCGCGGCCAAGGCCGCGAAGATTCGCGAATCGATCCTCACGTTCGCGCGCGGATTGCAGTAAGGTCATCGCAGGTTATGTATCCGGCGATGGCGAAGGTCAGGCTCCTCGAATTGCGACGACGGTCACCAGGACGACGGACCTCGACCGGGATGGCGGTTCTTGTCCTGCGAGCGGCGCTCGGGCCGACGGCGATCGTTTCCCTGTCCGGTTGCGTGAGCGATAAGCCGCCCGGTCCCGAGGTTGCCGCGCTTCCGACGGGCGCGACGCCCGCTTCGACTCCGCCGCCGGTCGACGGCGAGGGCGGCGCGCTCATGGCGAAGGCGCGAGCCCTGGTCGCGGGAGGGGCGACGTCGGCCCGCTACGATCCCTCGATCGACCTGGCCATGCTGTCGACGCGCGCCAATCCCGACGCGACCCATCGCCTCGACGGTCCGACCATTCCGGGCAAGCCCTCCCAGCCGATGCCGCCGGAGGAGGTCCTCGCGCGGCTTCGCGATCTGTCCCAGGCCTACCGTCAGACGTCGGGCCGGGATGACGCTTCCGCCGAAACGCTCGATCGCCTTCGCGAATTGTCTCGCCAGACGAGGGGCTTGCCGCCTCCGCCGGACGAGTCCGCGCTGGCCCGGTCGCCTCCGGTTGTCGCCACGAAGCCCGTGTCCCCGGAGGCGATCATGCGCCGGATGCAGGAACTGAGCGCGCCGGCGTCGGCGGCGAACGCCGGGCCGGCGCCTGCGGCAAAGGTCGTCGCCGCCGAAGCGTTCGGCGGGCTCGGCGCGTTCGTTCCGGCGCCCGATGCGCCGCGGGCGCCCGGTTCGGATCGGGTCCGCTCCGACGGCGCCGGAGCCGCGCGATGAGCCGTACGCTTTCCGAGGTCATTGGTCTCGCCGTCAGCGGCGCCTGGCGGCGCCGGCGCTACATCGCGATCCCGATTCTGGTGTTGCCGGTTCTTGCGGCCGTCGTCGGCCACTTCGTGCCCAAGGCCTACGAGTCGCGCATGACGATCCTGGTGCAGGAGCCGGGCAAGCTCAATCCGATCCTCAACGACCTTGCGATCGACTCCAACCTGAAGGATCGGATGCCGTCGTTGCAGGCGCTCCTCACCAGCAAGCACGTTCTCGTCGACGTGTTGAAGGACCTCGGCCAGATCGGCCCGACCACCGACGCCAAGACCGCAGACAAGCGGGTCGCCGCGCTCGGGAAGTCGTTGACCTCGAACCTGATCGGTTCGGAGATCATCGAATTGAAGATCCGCGACCGTGATCCGCAGGGGTTGGCGAAGACGCTCAGCGTGATCGGCACCCACTTCATAGAGCGGGTGCTCGAGCCGGGACGCGGCTCGGTCGACAGCAGCGAGACGTTCCTGAGCAAACAACTCGACACGAGTCAGCGCAACCTCGACAAGGCCGAACAGGCCTACGCGGATTTCAAGAGCCGCAACGCGGACAAACTCCCCGCGCTCTATTCGGCCAATGTTTCGCGATTGGCCGGAATGCAGCAGACCCTGGAGCAGAAGCGGATCGAACTCGCGACCGCGGACGCCGCGTTCGAAGACCTGAAGAAACGCATTGCGACGCTCAATCCGGTCGTGGGCCGCCTCGAGGACGCAATCGTGCAGACCTCGAGCGAACTGGCGGCGCTTCGCGCGCGGTACACCGACGAGCACTCCGAGGTGCAGGCGGCGGTGCGCAAGCTGAAAAGGCTTCAGGAAGAGCGCGAGAGCGTCCTTGCGAGCACCGATCCTCTGCACAACGTCGACATGGAGCGGCTGTGGAACCTGGCCGCCGGCGTGGTGAGCAGCGGCGGCGAAAAGGGCAACGCGCCCCTGCTGATCGAGCAGATGAAGCTGATCCAGGAGGCCGACACAAGGCGAGCGGCGCTGCGCAGCGAGGTCGACCAGATCGCCGCGGCGGTCGAGCAATTGCGGTTGGCGATCGCGGAGTTCGCGCCGATCGAGCGCCAGCAGGAAGAGCTTCAACGCGCCATCACCACCGCGCGGGAACAGCACGACTCGCTCGCGAAACGATACGAGATGGCGCGCCTGACCGGGTCGCTCGGCCGCTACGAGGAGCCGGAGCGGGTCAAGATCATCGATGCGCCGCAGGATCCGACCGCCCCGGTGACGCCGCCGCATATCCTGTTCGTGATCGGCGGCGTCGTCGCCGGCCTCGGCGTCGGGATCGGCCTCGCCGTGCTGATGGAGATGGTCGACCCGCGCCTGCGCCTCAGCAAGGACTTCGAGGAGGCCGCGGGGCTTCCGGTGCTCGCATATCTGCCGAAGATCGAATCGCTGTAGCCGATCCGCCTATCGCCCCGCTTCGTCGCCCCGCCACGCTTCGATGCGGCGGTAGATCGTGGACGGGCTGACTTGCAGCGCGGCCGCGGCGCGCGGAATCGATCCGCCGCACGCTTCGATCGCGCCCTCGATCGTGCTCTTGATCACGTCTTCGAGCGGGCGGATGCCGACGATCGGGGGCGGCGCCTGAACGGGCGGCGCCGGCGTCGCGCGCGGGGCGGCCGGAGCGCCCGCCGAACCCCAGAGCATTCGCGGAAGCATGTCCAGCGTGACGGTCTCGCCGTCGTTCAGAACGACGATCGAGCGCACCACGTTCTGGAGCTGACGGACGTTGCCTGGCCAGGGGTAAGCGAGCAGCACCGCCTCCGCGTCGGGCGAAAAGCCCTTGAAAGCCTTGCCGTCCTCCTGCGCGAACAGCGCGAGGAAATTGCGCGCCAGCAGCACCGCGTCGCGATCCCGCTCGCGCAGCGGCGGCAGCTCCAGCGGCACGACGTGCAGGCGGTAGAACAGGTCCTCGCGAAACCGGCCGGCCAGCACTTCCGCCTGGGGATCCCGATTGGTCGCGCAGACGATCCGGACGTCGGCGCGCTTGAGAACGTCGTCGCCGACCCGCTGAACCGTCTTTTCCTGAAGGAACCGCAGCAGCTTCGTCTGCAGCGCGAGGTCCATCTCGCCGACCTCGTCGAGGAAAAGCGTGCCGCCGTCCGCCTGGAGCGCGGCGCCCTTGCGATCGTTCAGGGCTCCGGTGAAGGCGCCCTTGACGTGGCCGAACAGCTCGCTCTCCATCAGGTCCTTGGGGATCGCGGCGCAGTTGATCGCGACGAAGGGACCGTCGCGGCGTTTGCTGAGCTTGTGGAGCGCTTCGGCGCACAGTTCCTTGCCGACGCCGGACTCGCCGGTGATGAACACGGTCGCGTTGGTCGGAGCTGCGCTGCGCAGGATGCGATACACCACCTGCATCGCGAGCGACTGGCCGATGAAGCGGCCCGGGGGGCCTTCGACGGTCTGCTCGGCGACCTCTTCGAGGCGGTCGGTCAGCCGACGATGCTCGAGGGCGTTCTTGACGGTGACGACGAGGCGCTCTTTCGAGCAGGGTTTGACGATGAAGTCGAAGGCGCCTTCCCGCATCGCCTCGACCGCCAGCTTCACCGAGCCCTCGGCGGTGATCACGATGACGTCGGTCGGGGCGCCCAGCTCCCGGATGCGATGGAGGATCTCCAGCCCGTTCATATCCGGAAGGTGAACGTCGATCACCGCAACCGTCACCGACTGGCGCTCGAGATACGCCAGCGCCGCCCGGCCGCTGTCGACGGTATGGATGTTGACCGGTTCGCGGCTCAGGAACGCAGAGTAGCTCGCAGCGAGCGTAGGCACGTCCTCGACGATCAGAACGGTCGGCTGATAAGCGTTCAAGATGCTACGCCCCATTCCCGTCGGACGCCATGAGCTTCCGGCACGGCTGACCGGGGTCCGGCCGGTCTCCGCCCCGAGGCGCCCGCCGGTCGCCACAGGATTACTTCGATCGGCGCGCCCAAACAATCTCCGCGAGCGTGTCTTGACGGGAAACCGGGATCGTGCGCGCCCGACCGTCTTTTGCGGATTGCGGCGGAGGATTGCAATTCGCAATAATCACAAGACCCGAAGCCAGCAAGCGGCACGTCTCTGACGAAGAGCAAAAATTCAACGCTTTCAATCTTTTCACCCCTGGCTTGACGACCCCTCGGGCGGTCCTTCGCCGGCGCCGATCTTGCTGCGGCGGATCCGACGATTTGCCGGGGGCGAGCCGCGACAATGACGTTTTTTGCAATTTTCAACGCCATCGTGCGCGGGTTCCCGCAATGGAGCGCCCCTTCCGGGCGACGGGAGCCTGCGGAATGGCTCGACCGACGCAGAAGGCCTTCCGCAGCCATGCGGGGCCTCGCGGCGATGCTTTGCCTCCTCGCCGCCTCGGCCGCCTTTGAGCGCGCGGACGCCGCGCCAGGGCCGAAGGGCGCCGTCATTCTCTCGGCGACCGGCGCGGTGGGGTCCCCGGCCGAGTTCGATCTCGAAGCGCTGAAGGCGCTGCCGTCGGCGACATTCGCGACGTCGACGCCCTGGACGAAAGGGGTCGTCAGCTTTCAGGGGGTCGAACTTAAGGACGTCATCAAGGCGATCGGAGCGCACGGAAAGAAGCTCCGGTGCGTCGCCCTCAACGACTACGCCATCGACATCCCCGTGTCGGACGCCGTCAAGGGAGGCCCCATGATCGCCTATCTGAGCGACGGCAAACCGATGTCCGTGCGCGACAAGGGTCCGTTGTGGATCGTCTATCCTTACGATTCCAGCGCGGATTACCGGAACGAGGTCATCTATTCCCGCAGCATCTGGCAGCTGCGACGGATCGACGTCATCGAGTAGCCGATCAGCGCCAAGCCCTCGGTGCGCCCTTGCAGCGACTTGCCAACGACAACGTAACGAGACGGAAGAGCGTCGATTTCGCTTTCGCGATCCTGATCGTGTGCGCGTCGCTGCTGCTGCTGGCGTTCGCCCTGCAGCTCAACAGCAAGGTCGGCGAGCTGCGCGAATCGCCTCGCGACAGCACGCTGTGGACGCTCGCGCAACTCGACGTCGAATTGCTCGCGCTGGAAAACGCCGTCGGGCGCGCGAAGCTCGGCGGAGCCAGCGCCCTGGACGAGGTCCGGTCCCGCTTCGATATTTTCTTCAGCAGGGCGCGGACGACGGCCGACGTGGCGGCCGCGCGGAACGCCGCCGCGGACGAGTTTCGCCAGGGTCTGGAGGAGCTTCGGCAGACGACCGAGCGGCTGGCCGGCATGATCGACGCCGCAGACGATCTCGCAGCCAAGCTCAACGCCCTCGATGACGAACTCTCTCAGCTGCGTCCGCTCGTCCGGCGGATCACGCTCAAGGGGGTGACCCAGTTCGCCGCCGACACCGACGCCCAGCGGCGGCATTTCGTCGAGCTGCTCACCCGAACCGCGACCATCGACGCGATGCTGATCTGCGGCCTGATCGGGACGCTCGTCGTCCTCTACCGCCAGATTCAGATCTCGCGCCGCGCCGCCGACGAAATGCAAAGGGGGAAAGACCGCTACGCGAAGACCATCAACGCGTCCCTGGACGCGATCATCGTCACCGACCCCGGAGGAACCATCCTCGACTTCAATCCCGCGGCGGCCGAGATGTTCGGCTTCCGACCCGAAGACGCGATCGGCAAGCCGGTCGTCGAACTGATCATTCCCCCGCGGTTCCGCCCCGCCCATTTGGGCGGGGTCGAGTCGTTCATGAGCGCCGAAGTGGGAAAACTGATTGGCAAAGGCCGCCTCCGCACCAAGGCGATGCGGTCCGACCGCCATGAATTTCCGGTCGAACTGTCGCTCGCCGCCGTCAGCGGCGACACCGGCCCGATCATCGTCGCCTTCGTCCGCGACATCTCGAAACAGATCGCGGCCGAGCGCGCGCTCGAGAGCGCTCGCGACGAAGCCCTGGCGGCGTCGGAGGCCAAGTCGCGCTTCGTCGCGGTGATGAGCCACGAGATGCGAACCCCGCTGAACGGCGTTGTCGGAATCCTCGACCTCCTGCGCGGCTCGGCGTTGTCGCCGGCCCAATCGAAGCTGGTCGAGACCGCGATGACCTCGGCCGAGATTCTCAATCAGCATGTCGACGACGTGCTCGACACGAGCCGCATCCACGCCAACAGGATGGACCTGGCGCCCTCGGCTTTTGATTTCACCCAGCTCGCCAATGACGTGCTGGGCGTCACCGCGGCGGCCGCGAAAGCGCGGGGCAACCGCGTGGCGTTCGACGCCTGTCTCTTATACACATCTCCGAGCCCACGAGACGTAGAGGAATCTCG
>CAMFKX010000006.1 GCA_945957375.1 uncultured Roseiarcus sp. | reverse complement strand
CCGTTGGAAACCGCCGCGCCGACCAGCGAGCCCGCGCCCATGCCGAGCGCGCCGCCCATCAGCGCGTTCTGCTGCTGCGGCGTCTGGCAGGCCGACAACGACGCGGCGCCGGCAAGCGCCAGCGCAACGGCCAAAGTCTTTCTCATCAAATCTTCTCCCGTCCGGCGGTCCGGATACGCTAGTGTCCCCTCGAACGCGGCGCGCAGCCGCCGACCGGGCTATCCGCCCGAGCGGCGCGGACATTCCCATAAACCAGTTGAAGCTGCAATGAACGACGACCGTTCCGCGCATACCGCGGAAACCCTCGGAATGGCGCTGGGGTTCCTCGGCGTCGCGATCTTCGCCGCGACCTTGCCGCTGACCCGCCTCGCCTTGACCAGCTTCGGGCCAGGCTTCCTCTCGGTTGGACGCGCCGCGATCGCCGGCATGGTCGCCATTCCGTATCTCTTTGCGCGCGGCCGGCCGATCCCGTGGGACAAGGCAGCCGCGATCGGGTTGGCGGCGCTCTGCCTCGTCGCGGGCGTCCCGGGGTTCAGTTCGCTGGCGATGCGCACCGTGCCGGCGGCCCATGCCGGCGTCGTCGTCGGGGCGCTGCCGCTCGCGACCGCGGCGGCCGCGGCGCTGATCGACGGCGAGCGCCCGTCGCCCGCGTTCTGGGCCGCGGCGCTCGCCGGCGGCGCGGTCGTCATCGGCTTCGCGCTCTCCCACGGCGGCGATTCGTTGCGCGGGGGCGACGGGTTTCTGCTCCTCGCCGTGGTGGCGGCGGCGGTCGGATATACGGTGTCGGCGCGGCTTGCCCGGACGATGCCGGCGGGCGACGTGATTTCCTGGATGGTGGTCGCCGCGCTTCCGGTCTCGCTGACCCTGTCTGTCCTCTGGCGGCCGGAAGACCTGTCGGCCGCGACGCCAGCTTCGCTGGCGAGCCTCGCCTATCTCGGGCTGATGAGTCAGTATCTCGGCTTCTTTGCCTGGAACGCCGGGCTGGCGCTCGGCGGCGTGGCGCGGGTCAGCCAGGTGCAACTCCTGCAGACCTTTCTCACCATCGGCATTTCCGCGCTCCTGCTCGGCGAAAGGGTCGACGCCGCGACGCTCGCCTGCGCGGCGCTGATCGTCGCGCTGGTTGTGGTCGGACGGCGCTTCAGGGTGAGAGGGTGACCCCGTGTTTTGCGCTTGACCGCCGCCCGTCCGCGCCCCTATGCCGCCTGCGCCAGTCGGCCGGACGGCCGCCGCGCGAGCGGAGGAAAGTCCGGGCTCCATACGGAAACGGCGCCGGATAACGTCCGGCGGGGGCGACCCCAGGGAAAGCGCCACAGAAAGCAAACCGCCTCGATCGCCGCAAGGCCGGGGTAAGGGTGAAAGGGTGCGGCAAGAGCGCACCGCGTCGGCGGCAACGTCGACGGCATGGCAAGCCCCGCCGGGAGCAAAACCGAATAGGAGCGACGCGCGGCTTTCGGGCCGCGGGGCCCTTCCGTAGGCCCTGTCGCTCGGGTTGGTTGCTTGAGGCGCCCGGCGACGGGCGTCCCAGAGGAATGGCCGTCACGTCGGAGCGCGAGCTCCGGCCATACAGAACCCGGCTTACAGGCCGGCTGGCGTTTCATCCGGCGCTCGTCCATGGTCGCCGGCGACAAGAGGTTTGGAGGCGGGCGCATGCTGCGGGCGGACAAGGTCATTCCGGCGGGGCGCTGGACCGGGACGCCGGTCGACAGCGTGGTGCTCGAATTCGACGAGCGCTATCGCCGCCGCTTCGTCATGACCGGCGTCGGCGGCTTCGCCTTCCTGCTCGATCTGCCGGAGGCGGCGATGCTGCGCGGCGGCGACGGGCTCAGGCTTGAAGACGGCCGCATCGTCGAAGTGGTCGCGGCGCCGGAGCCGCTGCTGGAGATCCGCGCCGCCGATTCGCTCGCGCTGATGCGGGTCGCCTGGCACCTCGGCAACCGCCATCTCGAAACCGAAATGAGCGCCAAGGCGCTGCGCATCCGCCGCGATCCGGTGATCGAGGAGATGGCGAAGGGTCTCGGGGCCCGGGTCGTCCTGGTGGAAGCGCCGTTCAACCCGGAAGGCGGCGCCTATGTGCAGGCCGAGGGGCATGCGCATGGACATGAGCACGGCGATCACGGCCACGGGCGCCACGATCATGACCACGGGCACGGCCACAGCCACGCGCATCACGACCATGACCATGACCATGACGCCTGCGACCATCCCGACCACGATCACGATCACGATCATGGGCACGGACATTGACGAGCGTCCGGTGAGGGTTGTTTCGGCCCGGCGTTTGCGCCCCCTCCCCCTTTGTGGGCGAGGGCAGGGGAGGGGGGTCGCGCTGACCTCTCTTCCGCCTTCAGCCGCCGACTTCGGCAGGCGCGGCGCGACCCCCCTCCCGTCCCTCCCCCGCAAGGGGGGAGGAGGGCGCTTCGCCGGCATCGTCGCGCGATGTCCGCAGTGAATCACGCGGAGGTCGGCGAAGCCGCCCTTCTCCCCCTCATGATCTGGCTCTCGCCGGCCTTCCCGGTCGGCTCCTTCGCCTATTCGCAGGGGCTGGAATGGGCGGTCGAGGCCGGCGACGTCCACGACGCGCGCTCGCTCGGCGGCTGGCTGGCCGAGCTTCTGACCTTTGGCGCGCCGCGCGCCGACGCGATCCTGTTCGCCGCGAGCTTTGGCGCAGCGGAAGGCGAGGACTGGGCGGCGCTCGCGGAGGTCAACGACCTCGCGGTCGCGCTCGCCAATTCCGCCGAGCGGCGGCTCGAGACCACGGCGCAGGGCGCGGCCTTCGTCGCCGCCGCGCGGGCGGGCTGGGACTGCGCGGTCCTTCGCCGGCTCGCGGAAGCTGATCGGGTGGCCTATCCGGTCGCGGTCGCCGCGGCCGCAGCCGGCCATGGCCTGCCGCTGGCGATGAGCCTCGAAGCCTTCATCCTCGCGCAGGTCGGCGCCGCCGTCTCGGCGGTGGTGCGGCTCGGTCCGATCGGCCAGACCGACGGCCAGAAGATTCAGGCGACGCTGGTCCCGCGCATTCGCGCGCTCGCCCGCGAGGCGGCGGCGTCGAGCCTCGCCGACCTCGGCGCCTGCGCCTTCCGCGCCGACCTCGCCGCGATGCGCCACGAGACGCAATATTCGCGGCTGTTCCGCTCTTAGGGCGAGCGGCCAGCACGTCGAGAGTCCCCGTCTGCACCGATCGCCCGGCCGGCGGGGGAGTCTGCTAAGGAAGAGGCCGCAAGCGCGCCGCGAATCGAAGCGGCCATCACTGGAGGCCCCATGAGCACGTCCAAAACTCCCCTGCGCGTCGGAGTCGGCGGTCCGGTCGGCTCGGGCAAGACGGCGCTGATGGAGCAATTGTGCAAGCGCCTGCGCGACACGCTCGACGTCGCCGCGATCACCAACGACATCTACACCAAGGAGGACGCGCGCATCCTGGTCGAGGCCGGCGCGCTGCCGCCCGAGCGGATCATGGGGGTGGAAACGGGCGGATGCCCGCATACCGCGATCCGCGAGGACGCGTCGATCAACCTCGCCGCCGTCGCCGACATGCGCAAGCGCTTCCCGGACCTCGACGTGATCCTGATCGAATCGGGCGGCGACAACCTCGCCGCGACCTTCTCGCCCGAGCTCGCCGACCTCACCATCTACGTCATCGACGTTTCGGGCGGCGAGAAGATCCCGCGCAAGGGCGGGCCGGGCATCACCCGCTCCGACCTGCTCGTCATCAACAAGACCGACCTCGCCCCGTACGTCGGCGCCGATCTCGGCGTCATGGCGCGCGACGCCAAGACCCAGCGAAAAGCCCGCCCGTTCGTCATGAGCAACATGAAGACGGGCGAGGGCGTCGATACGGTGATCGCGTTCCTGCGCGAGCGCGGCGGGCTCGCCGCTTAAGCGGCGGGTAACGCCTTCGGCGCCATCACGAAGTCCCAGCCGACCGACCAGAACGGACCCTTGAAGCCGCGCCGCTCGGCTTCCGCGGGATCGTCGAACTTGTGGAACTCGGCGATCAGCGATTGCTTGACGCCGAACACCGGGTCCTTCTGGAGATAGGGGCAGTCGGGGGTGAAGATGTGGGTGATGATCGTGTCGTAACCGGGCGCCGACACCATGAAGTGGAGATGGGCCGGGCGGTAGATCGAACGGCCGAGCGCAGCCAGCATCTCGCCGACCGGGCCGTCGCCGGGAATCGGATAGAACAAGGGCTTGGCCGAGCGGAACCAGAATTCGCCGTTGGCGTCGGAGGTGAAGGCGGCGCGCAGATTGTTGTCCGGCTGCACGCCCTTCTGCTGCACGTCGTAGAAGCCGTCGGCGTTGGCCTGCCACACCTCGAGCAGGGCGCCGGCGATCGGCTTGCCCGCCTGATCGAGCACGCGCCCCTTCACCAGCACCGGCTCGCCCTTGCCGTCGAGGCTGATGTCGGCGCCGTTCTCGAAGCGCGGCGAATTGGGGACGTAGAACGGCCCGAGCACCGTGTTTTCGGTCGAGCCTTCCGGACGGTCGTGGTTGATCGCGTCGACCAGCATCGAGACGCCGAGGGTGTCGGACAGCAGAATGTACTCCTGCCGGACGTCGTCGCACATCTTGCCGGTGCGGGTCAGGAAATCGATCGCCTTGAACCACTCGTCGGTGGTCAGGCGCAGTTCCTTGATCGCCGCGTGCAGGTGCTTGACCACGACGCTCATGATCTCGCGCAGGCGCGGGTCGGTGTCCGGCGCCATGCGGGCGTTGACCACCTCGGCGGAATTGGCTTCGGTGAAGTAGGCGAGCGAGCTGCCCTCCCGGCTTTCCATCGGCTTGTTCATGTCATTATCTCCCAATTCTACAGTTCTTGTTGCTTCAAACCTCGGCCTGACCTTTCCAAACCTCGTCCTGAGCCTGTCGAAGGACGCTCCAGAGGGCGCTGACCTTGTGGTCCGCTGGATCATCCTTCGACAGGCTCATCCTTCGACAAGCTCAGGATGAGGTCCGTGTCCGTTGCGCCAGCCATCAGAACGGCAGTCCGACGTAGTTCTCGGCGAGCGAGCCGAGCGCCTTTTCCGACGAAAACAGGTATTGCAGCTCGGTGTCCTGCAGGCGGTTCTCGTAAGTCGAATTCTGCGGGAACCTGTGCAGGAGCGTCGTCATCCACCACGAGAAGCGTTGCGCCTTCCACACCCGCGCCAGCGCCTTGGCGGAATAGGCGTCGAGCCCGGAATCATCGCCGTTGGCGTAATGGTCGATCATCGCATGGTAGAGGTAGTAGATGTCGGAGGCCGCGCTGTTGAGGCCGCGCGCCCCGGTCGGCGGTACGATATGGGCGGCGTCGCCGGCGAGGAACAGTTTCCCCCAGCGCATCGGCTCGGCGACGAAGCTGCGCAACGGCGCGATGCTCTTTTCGATCGACGGGCCGGTGATCAGCCGGTCGGCGACTTCGGCCGGCAGACGGCGGCGGAGTTCGTCCCAGAACGCGTCGTCGGACCAGTCCTCGACCCGGTCCTCGAGCGGGACCTGGATGTAATAGCGGCTCAGCACCTGCGACCGCAGCGAGCACAGGGCGAAGCCGCGCTCGTGCTTGGAATAGATCAGCTCCGGCGACACCGGCTTCGTGCGCGACAGCACGCCGAGCCAGCCGAACGGATAGACACGCTCGTATTCGCGCAGCACGTCCTTCGGGATCGACTTGCGGCTGACGCCGTGGAAGCCGTCGGCGCCGATCACGTAATCGCAGTCGATCCGGACGATGTCGTCGCCGTCGCGGTAGGTGACGAAGGGCGCATCCGAGGTCAGGTCGTGCAGGGCGACGTCCTCGACGTTGTGCAGCACCTTGCCGTTCATCCGGTCGCGCGCCTCGTAGAGGTCGCGGGTCAGTTCGGTCTGGCCGTAGACCACTACCGAGTTTCCGCCCGAGTGCTTGTGCAGGTCGACCCGGTCGAGCGCGTCGTCGTGGGCGATGTAGAAGCCGTGGTGGATCTCGCCCTCGCGGTCCATGCGCTCGCCGCATTGCGCCTCGCGCATCAGCTTGGCGAAACCGTGCTCCAGCACGCCGGCGCGAATGCGGGCGAGCACGTATTCGCGGCTGTGCCGTTCCAGCACGACCGTGTCGACGCCCTTCAGATGCAGCAGCTGCGACAGGAGCAGTCCGGACGGGCCGCCGCCGATGATGCAGACCTGGACCTTCATGAGGGGCTCCTTTCAGTTTCGTCGGACGAAGCGACCGACGGCGCGGCCGCGGCGATGGCGATCACGCCGCCGGCTTCGACGACCGGGATCGGCGTCAGGGTCGCGCCCTTCGCCGGCCCGTCGACGCAATGCCCGTCGTGCTGGCGAAACTGGGCGGAGTGGAAGCCGCACCAGATATAGCCGTCCGACACGGTCAGGTCGCGTCCGTCCATGGCGAGCGGAATGCGGAAATGCGGGCACAGGTTGACGTAGGCGCGGGCGACGCCGTCCGTCCGCGTCACGACGATGCGATAGAGGCGCGGCTTCTCGCCGAGCGCGACCGGAACCGCCGCGCCCTCGGCGAGGGCGGCGCTGGCGATCAGCACGGCGCCGGGGGCGGGCGCGTTGGGGAAATTGCGCCAGGTCATGGTGCAACCCATGGCGGCGGCTCCTCCCCCACCCGGGCCGCGCTTGCGCGCGCCCGGGTGGGGGAGGATTGAGGAGGGGGGTCCCGCGGGGCTTCAAGAGTCTGGCGTCTCACTAGCGAGAGTGGAGAGGTCGGCGCGACCCCCCAACCTGTCCCGCCCCCGCAAGCGCGGCCCGGGTGGGGGCGGGGACGCACGGCGCCCCATTCGCAACGGATTTGCTTCGCTGCGCCCGCAATGACGGAATCTACCGACACGCTCATGCCCTCACAGCCCGAACGGAGGCAGGCCAATCGCCTCGATGTGCAGCCGAAGCGCCCGGAAGCGTTCGTCCTCGCCCTTGAGCACCGGGTCTCCGTGGTCGCCGAAGGCTTCGTCCATCTTCGCCCAGTCGTCGTCGGTGAGCGTTCGCTCCGCGAGCGGGAAGACGTGGCGCTCCTCCGCGTGGACATGGCCTTCGAGAAAGCGGGCGTAGCGCTTCGCGGCTTCAACGAAGGCGGCGTTCGCGGCGGTCGCGCCGTCGAGCGCCGACGTCGACACGTCGAGAGTGTGAATAAGCGCCTCCTCCTCCGCGTGCTCGTGTTCGAGCCGCGCGATCGCCTCGGCGCCCTCGCCGTGTTTTGCGAGCGCCGGGAACAGCAGCCGCTCCTCCTTCGGATGGTGAAACTTGAACGGGTAGTCGCGCAGGTATTCCACCATCGCGGATACGAGGTCGAGGTTCGGCGCCGCGCCGCGCTCGGTGCGCAGCGCCTCGGCTTCGAGGAGGCGAGCAATCGACAGGAGCACGCCGTGTTCGGCGCGCAGCACGCTCAGGGTCTTGCGCGTCATGATCGCTCCCTTGGCCGGACCCGATGGTCGATGGGGAAGAGCCGCAGGTCGAAGCGGTCGGCGAGGACGCCCCACAGGCCGCGCGGCGCCTTGCGCATCACGATCACCGCCGAGACGCCGAGCACGATCAGATACCAGCCGCCGTATTGGGCGAGGCTCTGGCGCAGGACGAGATAGACGATGGCGCCGAGGATCGGGCCCTCGATCGTGCCGATGCCGCCGATCACCACGGCGAAGAACATGATCGCGGTCCAGTCGACCGAGAACGCCGAGTCCGGGGCGACGCGCAGGTTGGAGATCGCCATCAGCGCGCCGACCATGCCGCAGCCCGCAGACGCGATCAGGTAGAGGGTGAGCTTCACCCGGCGCGCCGAGACGCCGAGGCTCTCCGCCGCCGCCTCGCTGTCGCGCACCGCGCCGAAGGCGAGGCCGTTGGCCGAGCGGAGCAGGGCGTAGACCAGGCCGACCGCGCCGACGCCGAGCGCGATGGCGATCCACAGCGCATAGGCCTCGCGCTGCCAGCGTCCGATTCCGGTCAAGGCGGAGGTGATCGAGACGCCCGAGCCGCCGCCGAGGCTCGCCGTATTGGCGAACACGATGCGCAGCAATTCGGCGACCACCCAGGCGCCGATGGCGAAATAGGCGCCGCGCAGGCGAAAGAGCAGAAACGAGATCGCCCAGGCGGCGCCGGCCGAGACGATCCCGGCTAGCGGCAACGAAAGGTAGATCGACAGGCCGCCCTGCAACGCCACCATGACGGCGACATAGCTGCCGAGCCCGATATAGGCCTGCTGGCCGATCGAGACGAGGCCGCCGAAGCCGGCGAGCAGGTTCCACATCTGCGCCATCGCGACGATGCCGAGGAAGCTGGTCGTCGTGCCGATCTCGGCGCGCGTCCCCCACCACGGCATGGCGATCAGGCATGAGACGACTGCGAGCGCGACGAGGCCGGCCCAGCGGCTGAGCCGCGTCGATCGCGAAACCACGAACTCCTGCATGGCGCGTCCTCAGGCGTCGCGGGTTCTGGGGAAGAGCCCGTTCGGCCGGATCAGCAGCACGACGAGAAAGGCGATGTGGCCGACGGCGATGCCCCAGGCCGGGCTCAGGGCGAAGCCGATGGTCTGCGCCACGCCGAGCACCATGCCGCCCGCGAGCGTGCCCCACAGCGAGCCGAGGCCGCCGATGATCACGGCTTCGAAGGCGTAGAGCAGGCGCGCCGGGCCGGATGTCGGATCGAAGGTGGTGCGGATCGCGAGGAACACGCCGGCGACCGCGACCACCGCCATCGCGATCGCCATGGCGACGGCGTAGAGGCGGCGGTTGTCGATGCCCATGAGCTGCGCCGTGGACTGGTCGTCCGAGGTGGCGCGCAGCGCGCGTCCGAGCGAGGTCGAATTGAACAGCCAGCTCATCAGCGCCAGCACCACGATCGCGGCCGCGAGCGTGATCGCCGGGAACACGCCGACCGCAATCCCGCCGCCGAGCGGCAGGCTCGCCGTCTGCACCTCGCCGACCGACAGGCCTCGGCTGTCGGCGGAGAACACCTCCATCAGCCCGTTCTGCAGGACGATCGACAGGCCGAAGGTGACCAGCAGCGGCGGCAGGATGTCGTCGCCGAGCGTGTCGTTGAGCAGGAACGTCTGCAATGCGTAACCGATGATCGCCATCAGCGGCACGACCGCGATCAGCGACAGGAACGGCGAGACGCCGAAGTGCTGGACGATCACCAGCGCGAGATAGGCCGCGAGGATGCTGAGATCGCCGTGGGCGATGTTGACCAGGCGCATCACGCCGAAGGTGAGCGAAAGGCCGGTGGCGAACAGGGCGTAGAGGCCGCCGAGCATCAGGCCCTGCAGGATCGTGTCGAGCCAGCCGATCATCGCCGGCTCCGGGGAAGAGCGCAGTCCCTCGTCCTGAGGAGCCCGCGCAGCGGACGTCTCGAAGGACGTTTCGGTGGGCGCTGGAGCGTCCTTCGAGACGCGTCGCCTGCGGCGACGCTCCTCAGGACGAGGTCGGCGTATGATCCCGGCGTCGCGTTCGCGCTCATCCTCAGACCCCAAAGTACGCGGCGGAGATCGCGTCGCGCGACAGATCCGACGCCTTGCCCTGAAGCGTGACCCGGCCGCCCTGGAAGCAATAGACATCCTCGGCGACGCTCAGCGCCTGGCCGATGTCCTGCTCGACGATGACGAGCGCGACGCCTTCGCTCAGGATCGCGGGCAGCGCGGCGTAGATGTCGCGGATCACGATCGGGGCGAGGCCGAGCGAGATCTCGTCGCACATCAGGAGTCGCGGGTTGCCCATCAGCGCGCGCCCGATCGCCACCATCTGCTGCTGTCCGCCGGAAAGCGCGGTCGCCGGAGCGTCGCGCCGCTCCTGAAGCACGGGAAAGAGGCCGTAGACCCGCTCGAGCGTCCAGCCGCCGCGCCGGCCGCAATAGCCGCCGATCTTCAGGTTCTCCTCGACGCTGAGGCTGGGAAAGAGCCGCCGGCCCTCGGGCACGAGCGCCACGCCGCGGCCGACCACCCGCGAGGGCTTCAGCGCCCCGATCGCCTCGCCGTCGAAGCGGATCGCCTCGTCCGGCGGCGACTGGAAACCGGCGACGGCGCGCAGGAAGGTCGATTTGCCAGCGCCGTTGGCGCCGATGATCGCGGTCGCCCGGCCGGCCTCGGCGCGGAAGTCGACGTCGAACAGCGCCTGGAAATCGCCGTAGAAGGCCGAGAGGCTATTGACCTCGAGCAGGCTCATGCCGCGCCGACCCCCATGTAGATCTGGCGCACGCGCGGGTCGGCCATCACCTCCGCCGGCCGCCCGTCGGCGATCATCGCGCCGAAATTGATCGCGATGATCCGGTCGACCACTGCGAGCAAAGCGTGCATCAGGTGCTCGATCCAGATGATCGCCACCCCCTCGGCGCGCACCGCGTTGATCGTGTCGATCAGCGCGCGCACCTCGCGCTCGGTCAGACCGCCGGCGATCTCGTCGAGCAGCAGCAGGCGCGGGCGGGTCGCGAGCGCGCGGGCGAGCTCGAGCCGCTTGCGGTCGAGCAGGGTGAGCGCGGCGGACTTCAGGTTGACCTTGCCCATGAGCCCGGTGCGCTCGACGACGTCGAGGCTCACCCGCTCGGCTTCCTTGGCCGCGAGCTTCGCCCCGAACGTCGCGCCGACCAGCACGTTCTCGTAGACCGTCATCTTGGTGAACGGATGTGGGATCTGGTACGACCGCCCGATGCCGAGCCGGCAGCGGTCGGGCGGCGCGAGCGCGGTGATGTCTTGCCCGCGAAACACGATGCGGCCCGTCCCCGGACGGACGCCGCCGCCGATCAGGTTGAAGAGCGTGGTCTTGCCGGCGCCGTTCGGTCCGATGATCCCGACCGCCTCTCCCTCGTCGATGGCGAAGGAGAGGTTATCGGTGACCTGGAGCGAACCGTAACGCTTGCTGACGCCTTCGACCGTGAGAATGGCCGAGGATGCGATCATAGCAGTTCGAGCTTGCCCTGGGTCGGGATCTGCGGCGCGAGCGTGTTGCTCACCACCACGAGGTCGAACGGATATTTCGTCCCCTTGCGCCATTGTCCGCCGACCAGCGGAGTCTTGGAGACGTTCTTGAACGGCCCCTTGCCGCCGAACTTGACCGGGCCGACGATGGTGGCGAGGTCGGTCGTGGCGAGCGCGTCGCGGATCGAGGAATTGTCGTCGGCCTTGGCGCGTTCGAGCACGTCGACCGCCACTTCGAGCAGCGCGTGCGAGAAGCCGAGCGGCTGGGTCCACTGCTTGCCGGTTCCCTTCTCGAACGCCTCGGCGAGCTGCATCGCCGAGCGCCCATCGAGCGACGACTTGAACGGATGGTTCGGTGTCCACCACACTTCCGACGACAGACCGGCGCCCGACGGGCCGAGCGCCTCGACCGAACTCGGGAACAGCAGCGCCTTGCCGACGGTGGCGACCTTCGGCTTGAAGCCGCGCTGCACCGCCTGGCGCCAGAAGGTGGTGAAGTCGGGCGGGATCGGGACGCCAGTCACGATCTCAACGTTGCCGTCCTTGAACGCGGAGATCTGCGCCGAGAAGTCGTCGGTCAGATCCTGATAGCGGCCGGGATCGACGATCTTGTAGCCTTCCTTCAAGAGCACCGAGGGGAAGCCGATCTTCGGATCGCTCCAGGCGTTGCCGTCGCCGTCGTTCGGCCACAGGCCGCCGATCACCCTGTTGGTCGGCACGCTCGCCCACATCGCGTCGAACACGCCGATGATGTCCTCGAGCCCCCAGAAGAAATGGTAGGTCCAGTTGAAGCCGGTCTCGGGCTTGCCGCCGCGGGTGAAGAACCACGGCTGCCACGGCGCGACCGTCGAGATGCACGGCACCTCGTTCAGTTCGCACTGGTCGCTGACCGGGTTGGTCGTCTCCGGCGTCGACGACACGAGGATCATGTCGACGCCGTCCTCCTTGATCAGCGAGGCGGCGACTTCGGCGGCCCGGGTCGGCTTCGACTGGCTGTCGCGCACCAGGATCTCGACCGGACGCTTGACCCCGGCGACGGTCAGGCCGAGGGCGAAACGCTTCGCCATCTCGTCGATGACGAACTGGTCGGCTTCGGCGAAGGGCGCGAGCGGCCCGGTCTTCGGGCTGACGTAGCCGATCTTGATCGGCTTGGCGGCGGCGAAGGCCGCGCGCCCGCCGGCTGCGACCGCGACCGAAGCGCCCGCCGCCCCCTGCAGGAAATGGCGTCGGCTCACATTCAGGATCTTGCCCATTGCGTTTCTCCCTCTCCCATTCGGTTCCGCGCCGATTTCGCTCGGGTCGGAGCCCTTACCGTAGACCGTTCATGACAATTCGCGCGCGCCCTATCTGGGCCGCCGGCCGAAATAGGCGTCGTCGAGCAGGCGCCGGATCGACTCGCGGTCGATCGGGCGCGGGTTCCAATAGGGGTTCCTCGTCGCAAGCTCGGCGGCGCGGTCGAGGTCGGCCTCCTTCATGCCGATGTCGGCGAGCCGGGTCTTGACCCCGGTCGCGACGATCAGGTCGAACAGCGCGCCGCCGGCCTCCTCGGGCTTCGCCTTGCCGAGCGCCCGCGCGACCCGCGCCATCGCCTCCGGCGCGGCGGGCGCGTTGAAGGCGGCGGCGTGGGGAATGACGATGGTGTGTACCTCGGCGTGGGGCAGGTCGAAGCTGCCGCCGAGGGTGTGGCAGAGCTTGTGATGCAGCGCCATGCCGACGGCGCCGAGCACGGTCCCGCCGAGCCAGGCGCCGTAGAGCACCTGCGCTCTGGCGTCCCCGTCGATCTCCGCCTGCGCCGCGCGCGGCAGCGCTTCGGCGATCGCGCGCACGCCCTCTTCGGCCATCAGCGACGTCACCGGATTGGCGGTCTGGGAATAGAGCGCCTCGACGCAATGGGCGATCGCGTTCATGCCGCTGGTGGCGACGACGTCCGCCGGCAGGGTGCGCAGCAGGTCGGGATCGTAGATCACCAGGCGGGGGAGCACGCGGACGTCCCGCCCGGTCGTCTTGGCGCCGCCCTCGGTGATCCCCCAGATCGGCGTCATCTCGGAGCCGGCGTAGGTGGTCGGGACCGCGACGATCGGCAGGCTCGAGCGCAGCGCCAGCGCCTTGGCGAGTCCGGTGGTCGATCCGCCGCCGATGGCGAGCAGGCAATCGGCCTTGCTCTCCGCCAGCGCGCGCTCGGCGTCGTCGACGACCTCGACCGGAACATGCATTCGCGCGCCGGCGTAGCGTCCGGCGGCGCGCGCGCCGATCAGCGCCGCGACCCGCTCGCCCTGCTCGGTCTGCTGCGGCGTCGTGAGCACCAGCGCCCGGCCGAAGCCGAGCCCGTCGAGCTCCTTGGCCAGCTTTTCCAGCGCGCCGGCCCCGAAGATCACCCGGCCCGGCAAGGCGTCGTAGGCGAACGGCTCGATCATGCGGCCGCTCCGCGGGCATGCGCGAGCTTCGTGCGTCGATGCAGGGCGCGCAATTTCTCGAGTTCGGCGGCGGTCGGCGCCGGCGTCGTCGCGAGGTTTGGGGCGACCTTGAGCGGCCAGCCGGTCTGGGCGCGCGCCTGCTCGACGGTCACGCCCGGGTGAAGCTGGGTCAGCGTCAGTTCGCGCGTCTTGGGATCGGGCGTCAGCACGCCGAGGTCGGTGATCACCTTGGTCGGTCCGCGGCCGGGCAGGCCGAGGCGCGCGCGCGCGTCGCCGCCGTCGAGGTGGCCGACGGAGGTGATGAAGTCGAGCGTCTCGACGAAGGCCTTGGGGTTCTGGCGCAGGATGATGAACACCTCGCCCGCCTGCGCGGCGATCTCGGGCGCGCCGCCGGCGCCGGGCAGGCGCACGGTCGGCCTGGCGTAGTCGCCGACGACGGTCGTGTTGATGTTGGCGAAGCGGTCGATCTGCGCCGCGCCGAGAAAGCCGATGTCGACCCGCCCGCCCTGCAGCCAGTAACGAAAGATCTCCGGCACCGAGATCACCGTCAGCGCGGTGTCGGCCAGTTCGCCGTCGCCGATCGACAGCGGCAGCGCGTCCGGCTCCGCGCCGATCGTGCCCGACTCGTAGATCAGCACGATCTCGGGCGCATGGGTCAGGCGGGCGAGATTGGCCGCGGCGCTCGGCAGGCCGATGCCGACGAAACACACGTCGCCGTCGCCGAGCTGGCGCGCCGCCTCGACCGTCATCATCTCGTCGGTGGTGTAGTCAGGCGGCGACATGCGCGGGCTCCCTGAGGCTGGCGAGAAACCCGTCGAAATCCGCCGTGTCGAGGATGTGCCGCCGCACCCATGCCGCAAACGTCTCGCGGTCGCGCGCGATCGCGTCCCACGCCTTGTAGAACGCGTTGTCGCGCGCGTAGTAGCCGTGGGCGTAGGACGGGGTCGCCCCGCGCGGGACGCAGGCGACCGCGCCGATCACCCACGCGGGGAGAATGACCGCGTTATGCGCCGGATCGACGCCGAGGTCGTCGACCACTTCCTCGACCGTCACGATCGCGCGCTTCGCCGCAAGCACCGCCTCCTTCTGCACGCCGAGGATGCCCCAGAGGAGGACGTTGCCCTTGCGGTCGGCCTTCTGCGCGTGGATCACGGCGACGTCCGGCCTCAGCGCCCGCGACGCCGCGAGCGTCTCGCCGGTGAACGGACAGACGACGCTGCGGATATTGGGATTGCGCGCGGGAATGTCGGTTCCGGCATAGGCGCGCAGCACCGCGAACGGCAGACCGGAGGCGCCGGCCGCGTAGGAATTGGCCATGTCGGCATGGGCGCGCTCTTCCAGTTCGAGCGGGCGCGGCCAGCCCTTCTCGACCGCGTCGCGAAACCGGTGCAGCGATCCGACGCCCGGATTGCCGCCCCAGGAGAACACGAGCTTTTTCGCCGCGCCGGCGCCGATCAGTTGATCGTAGATCAGGTCCGGCGTCATCCGGATCAGCGTCAGATCGGTCCGGCGCTGGCGGATGATCTCGTGGCCCGCGGCGTGCGGGATGAGGTGGGTGAAACCTTCCATGGCGATCGAATCGCCGTCCTGCACGAAGGCCGCGACGGCGTCGGCGAGGGGCATGATCTTCGCCATCGTCCTCACCGCCGGTAGTAGGGCGGAAGCTGGGCGTCGACGTTCACCCAGATCGACTTCGGCGAGGTGTATTCTCGCATCGCCTCGAAGCCCATCTCGCGGCCGTAGCCGGAGGCGTGGACGCCGCCGAACGGCGAGCCGGGATTGACCCGCTTGTAGCAATTGACCCAGACCATGCCGCTGATCATCGCCTTGGCGAAGCGATGCGCGCGCTGCAGGTTGCTTGTCCACAGGCCGCCGCCGAGGCCGTATTCGGTGCCGTTGGCGATGGCGAGGGCTTCCTCGTCGGTCTTGAAGGTCGAGACGGTGACGAAGGGGCCGAACACCTCCTCGCGGCAGACCCGCGAGCCGGGGTCGGCGCGCACCACGGTCGGCTCGACGTAGCAGCCTTTGGAAAGCGCTGGATCGTCGGGCGCCCGGCCGCCGGTCAGGATCTCGCCGCCCTCCTCGCGCGCCACCGCGCAATAGTCGAGCACGCGCTGCTGATGCATCCTGGAGGTCAGCGGCCCCATCTCGGTGCCCTCCGCGAGCGGATCGCCGAGCCTGATCGAGCGGGCGAGCTTAAGGAAACGGTCGAGAAATTCGTCGGCGATCTTTTCGTGCAGGAGGAGACGGGAGCCTGCGATGCAGGCCTGGCCCTGGTTGTGGAAGATTGCGAAGGCGGCGCCGTTGACGGCGGCGGCGAGGTTGGCGTCGTCGAACACGATGTTCGCGCCCTTGCCGCCGAGTTCGAGCTGCACTTTCTTGAGGTTGCCGGCGCTGCCACGCACCACCGAGCGGCCGATGGCGGTCGAGCCGGTGAAGGCGATCTTGCGCACCTCCGGATGGTCGACGAGGCGCTGCCCGGCGGTCGCGCCGTAGCCCGGGACGATGTTGACCACGCCGGCTGGAAAGCCGACGTCGCGCATGAGTTCGGCGATGCGCAGCGTCGAGAGCGGCGTCAGCTCCGACGGCTTCAACACGACCGTGCAGCCGGCGGCGAGCGCCGGCCCCATCTTCCAGCTCGTGAACATCAGCGGGAAGTTCCACGGCACGATCTGCCCGACCACGCCGACCGGCTCGCGCAGCACGTAATTGAGGAAGCCCGCCTCGACCGGGACGACCGTGCCCTCGAACTTGTCGGCCATGCCGCCGAAATAGCGGTAGGTGACGGCGGTGCGCGGCACGTCGAGGCCGCGGGTGTCGCGCAGCGGATGGCCGGTGTCGAGCGACTCGAGCCGCGCCAGGGTCTCCGCGTCGGCCTCGATCGCATCGGCGAGTTTCAGCAGCAGCCGGCCGCGGTCCATCGCCGCCATCGCCGACCACGCGGGGAAGGCTTTCGCCGCCGCTTCGACCGCCCGGTCGACGTCGGCGGCCTTGGCTTCGGCGACGTCGGCGATCGGGGAATTGTCGTGCGGGTTCAGCGTCGCGATCGTCGCGCCGTCGAGCGCGTCGACGAACGCGCCGCCGATGAAAAGTTTCGTTTGCGGAGTCATGGGCGTGCGATTCCCCGGCACGGACCTCATCCTGAGCTTGTCGAAGGACGAGGTTCGATGAAGCGGCGCGGACGAGGTTCGGAGAAGCGGCGCCGCCCCTCGCGGCGGCGCCGGCGTGCGGATCAGAACTCGACCGGGTAGGGCGGGATCTCGTTCTCCGCGTGCATCCGCGCGATGTCCGGGTTGGTGTTTTCCCAGACGAGCAGCATCGCCCGCTTGGCGCTGAAGCCCTGATGGCGGATGTCGGCCGGCATGGCGGCCACGTCGCCCGCCTTCATGATCACCTTGGCGCGCGGCTTGCCGGTCTCCTTATCCTCGACCTCCCACTTGATCTCGTCGGAGAGCTGGATGAACCACTCGACGCGATCGTTGCCGTGCTTGATCGGCAGGATGTATTCCTCGGTGGTCGGGCAATAGAGGCTGGTCTTGCACACCGAGGTGACCGAGGGGTTCCAGGTGACGTCGGAGCGCGACAGGAAGGCGAACAGGTTGACCGCCCCGATCTCCTTTTCGTAGCCCGGCTCGACGTGGACCTCGGGCTCGTCCTGCGGCACGTCGTGGAAGGCGCGGTTGACCGGATAGCCGTTGGCGTCGCTGCGCATCGGCGCGTCGCCGGGCAGGCCGACCATGCGCTCGCACACTTCGCGGTTGCGGTTGATCGCCTTGCGGTTCTCGCCGCGCTTGGCGCCCATCCAGGTGTTGCCGGTCTCCTCGGGGGCCGAGAACGGGTCGAAGCCCTCGTTGCACCAGTCGTCGAGGATGGACTTGAAGGTCGCCATGATGACCGGCGTGTCGAAGGTCTCGGTGAGGTTGATGCCGGCCGTCTTGTAGGTCTCGTTGAACGACCCGGCGAACATCTCCACCTTGCCGTAGAGATTGTTGGTGCCGAACACGGCGTCGAAGTTCACCTGGTAGTAGAAGAAGCCCCAGGCGACGTCGCGCATCATCGCGCGCAGGAAGGCGTCGGCCGACATGTAGTGGGTCATCGGGCCGTTCTTGGTCGGCCAGGTGATGTAGACGAAATATTCGTCGCGGGTGAAGGCGAAGCTGCCGAGCTTGAACGACCGGTAGCCGGTGCGATTGCTGGCGTTGGTGGCGTCGATGGCGGTGGCGGCGGTCATGGACGTTCCTCCGGTCAGACGTAGCAGATCTCGGACCATTTCTGGACGCTGTTGGCGCCGAGAAGGGTCTGGAGCATGATCACGCCGAGCTTGCGGGCGCGATACTGATACACGCTGCCCTTGGGCAGGATCGCCTGGTGGCCGCGGCGCAGCACGACATGGCCCATCTTCGGCCCCTTGGGCGCATGGCCGACGATCTGCGTCCCCTCGACCTCCTCCGGCGCGATCTCGTCGCCGACCGCCTTGTGGAAATGGATCTCGATCTCGCCGTCCATGGCGAGGGCGAACTCGTCGTGCGAGGCGGTGAACCAGGCGCTCTCGCCCTCGGCGCGCACCGCCTCGATCACGTTCTCGAGGTTCTTGCCGACCACCACCATCTCGTAAGGCTTCGACTTCTCGGCCACCTCGAAGATGTTCGAGAAGGCGAAGTTGCGCGGCTTGTCGTTGATGATCTCGATGTGGCCCTTCTCGTAGTTGTCGAGCGAGCCAAATACCGTGTGGTACGTGGACATTGCGTCTCCTCCGGCTCCGTCCGGGAGCGCAAGTCTCGGGCTTGCGCATCTTCCGAATGTTCGCTATACGAACACTTGTTCGTAGTACGAACAGATTGACGGGAGGGAGCGGCCACGTCAAGCGAAAAAAATGGGGAGCCCGAGGAGTTCGTGCGTTCGCTCGCGCGGGGCCTCGCCGTCATCGAGACCTTCGACCGCGACCACCCCTCGCTGTCGCTCGCCGAGGTCGCGCGCCGCGCCGGCGTGTCGCGCGCCACCGCGCGGCGGCTGCTGCACACTCTGGTCGAACTGGGTTACGCCGCGACCGACGGCAAGCGTTTCAGCCTGCGCGCCAAGGTCATGAGCCTCGGCTACAGCTACATGTCGTCGCTCGGCCTGATCGAGATCGCCCAGCCGGTGATGTCGGACCTCGCCGCCGAAGTGCACGAATCCTGCTCGGCCTCGGTGATGGACGGCCACGACGTCGTCTATGTCGCGCGCGTGCCCTCGAAGCAGCGCATCATGTCGATCAGCCTGACCGTCGGGACGCGCCTGCCGGCCCATTGCACCTCGATGGGGCGGGTGCTGCTGGCCGGCCTGCCGCCCGCCGCGCTCGACGGCTTCCTCGCCGACGGCGCGACGCTCTCTCGCGCAACCGACCGCACCGTCGTCGATCCCGGGCAATTGCGCGAGATCGTGCGCCGGACCGCGGAACAGGGCTGGGCGATGGTCGACGGCGAACTCGAACTCGGCCTGATCTCGCTCGCAGCGCCCATCCGCGACGGCGCGGGCAGGGTGGTCGCGGCGCTGAACATCTCGTCGCACACGTCGCGGACGAGCGCGCGCACCGCCGAGCGCGATCTCCTGCCGCCGCTCTTGCGCGCGGCGCAGGCGATCTCGCGCTCGCTCGGCCACGAGCGCGCTTGACCGTTGGCACTCCCTTGCAAGGAGTGCCAACAACCGCCATATACGGGCCGTCGCACTGCCGCCGAGAGCCGGAGCCCCTTGCTCGCGAGCCGGTCGGGCCGTCGACCTGAAAGCGATTTGCATGAAATTCCGACCATTGCACGACCGTGTCGTGATCCGCCGCATCGAAGGCGAGGACAAGACCAAGGGCGGCATCATCATTCCCGACACCGTCAAGGAGAAGCCGCAGGAAGGCGAAGTGATCGCCGTGGGGCCGGGCGGCCGTGACGACAGCGGCAAGCTCCAGCCGCTCGAGCTGAAGGCCGGCGACCGGGTGCTGTTCGGCAAGTGGTCGGGCACCGAAGTTAAGATCGACGGCGAGGATCTCCTGATCATGAAGGAATCCGACGTCATGGGCGTCATCGAAGGCGTCGCCCCGGCGAAGAAGCGCGCCGCCTGACCTCCGAACGTTTCCCCAAGATTTAGAAAGACAAAATCATGTCAGCCAAAGACGTACGTTTCTCCAGCGACGCCCGTGACCGCATGCTGCGCGGCGTCGACGTTCTCGCCAACGCCGTCAAGGTGACGCTCGGCCCCAAGGGCCGCAACGTCATCATCGACAAGTCCTACGGCGCGCCGCGCATCACCAAGGACGGCGTCACCGTCGCCAAGGAGATCGAGCTCTCCGACAAGTTCGAGAACATGGGCGCGCAGCTCGTGCGCGACGTCGCCTCGAAGACCAACGACCTCGCCGGCGACGGCACCACCACCGCGACCGTTCTCGCCGCCTCGATCGTAAGGGAAGGCCTCAAGCTGGTCGCGGCGGGCATGAACCCGATGGACCTCCGCCGCGGCATCGACATCGCGGTCGCCGCGGTGGTCAAGGACATCGAGAAGCGCGCCAAGAAGGTCGCTTCGTCCGAGGAGATCGCCCAGATCGGCACCATCGCCTCGAACGGCGACAAGTCGATCGGCGACATGATCGCCAGGGCGATGAAGAAGGTCGGCACCGAAGGCGTGATCACGGTCGAAGAGGCCAAGACCGCCGAGACCGAGCTCGACGTGGTCGAGGGCATGCAGTTCGACCGCGGCTATCTCTCGCCCTATTTCATCACCAACGCCGAGAAGATGGTGGCCGAGCTCGAGGATCCTTACATCCTCCTGCACGAGAAGAAGCTGTCGTCGCTGCAGGCGATGCTGCCGATCCTCGAAGCGGTCGTCCAGACCGGCAAGCCGCTGCTGATCGTCGCCGAGGACATCGACGGCGAGGCGCTCGCGACGCTGGTCGTGAACAAGCTGCGCGGCGGCCTCAAGGTCGCAGCCGTCAAGGCGCCCGGCTTCGGCGACCGCCGCAAGGCGATGCTCGAGGACATCGGCGTGCTGACCGGCGGGACCCTGGTCGCCGAAGACCTCGGCATCAAGCTCGAGAACGTCACGCTCGCCATGCTCGGCCGCGCCAAGCGGGTGCGGATCGAGAAGGACGCCACCACGATCATCGACGGCGTCGGCAAGAAGACCGAGATCGACGCCCGGATCGGCCAGATCAAGGCGCAGATCGAGGAGACGACCTCCGACTACGACAAGGAGAAGCTGCAGGAGCGGCTGGCGAAGCTCGCCGGCGGCGTCGCGGTGATCCGCGTCGGCGGTTCGACCGAGGTCGAGGTCAAGGAGAAGAAGGACCGCGTCGACGACGCCATGAACGCCACCCGCGCCGCGGTCGAGGAAGGCATCGTGCCGGGCGGCGGCGTCGCGCTCCTGCGCGCCAAGGCCGCCATCGGCAAGATCGAGGGCGAGAACGCCGACGTCCAGGCCGGCATCAGCATCGTGCTCCGCGCGCTCGAGGCCCCCGCCCGCCAGATCGTCGAGAACGCCGGCGTCGAGGGCTCGGTGGTCGTCAGCAAGATTCTGGCGAACAAGTCGCAGACCTTCGGCTACGACGCCCAGACCGAGCAATATGTCGACATGCTCAGCGCCGGCATCGTCGATCCGGCCAAGGTCGTCCGGATCGCGCTGCAGGATGCGGCGTCGGTCGCCGGCCTGATGATCACCACCGAGGCGATGGTGGCGGAGCGGCCGAAGGCCGACGCGCCGGCCATGCCGGGCGGCGGCATGGGCGGCATGGGCGGCATGGACTACTGATCCTCGCGGCGGCCGCAGGACGGCCGCCGGCGACTCCGATCAAGCGAAGGGGCGGACGATCCGCCCCTTCGTCGCAATGAGGGTCCGGCCTTTCCGCCCGCGCCCGCGCCTCGGAAAGCCCCGGCGAAACCCGATAGACAGCCGCGCCCCTCGTCCGCGCGCAGTTCGCAACCCGGCTCTTGAGGCCTCCCGATCCGCCAGCCGCGGACTGCGCCCTCGCTCGCAGAAGCGACGTCTCGACCTCGTCGTCTGCGGCTCAAGACCCACGACTCTCCGAAGACCAAAACGACGCCGCTGGAGCCGTCGCCGGCCCCGCTTGCGCTTGCGACCGATGCGGCCTTGCGGCTCGCGCGCCTCGGGCCGACCGTTCTGGACGCACGCGACGCCGGCGTCCGGATGTCGGAGCCGACCCCCCTGCTGTTCGATACAAACTGCGCGCCGCGCGTCAGCCCGGCTCGGCGATGCAGGTCCGGTTTCCGCCCGGCCGCCATCCCGTGCAGTCTTCGCAAGCGGCGCCAGCGGGGCGATGCGGCGCAGCGGCACGACAACGTCCAGCCGCGGGCGCGCAGCCGCTCCGCCGACGACCACCGGAAGTTGCGGAATCATTATTGACAAAATCCATAGAATCACTCTACTAAAAGCCGCACGGTACAGAACCGTCGCGATATGGGTAGCGCAAGGGGGCCGGCATGGGTTCGGTGAAAGTTGGGGACATCGACTACAGCGTGCATCCGAGGGTCAATTCGGACGATCCGGTGCCTCCGCGTCCGCGTCCCTCGACTCCCGCGCATGTGATCAAGAGCGACGACGAAGCGATCGAAGTCGCCCATCGCCTCGCGGCCGAATTCGCAAAGGAAGCCGCGTTGCGGGACCGTGAGGGTCTGCTGCCGCTGCGGGAGCTCGACGCCTATTCCCACAGCGGTCTCTGGGGGATCAACATCCCCAAGGCCTATGGCGGCGCCGGCGTCTCCTACGCCACGCTCGCCAAAGTCATCTCCATCATCGCGGCGGCCGACAGCAGCATCGCGCAGATCACCCAGAACCACCTGGCGATCAACGGCCATATCGACCTCGACGGCACGGATCAGCAGAAGAAGGCGTTCTTCGATTGGTCGCTGTCGGGCTTGCGCTTCGGCAACGCCTTTTCGGAATTGAACAGCAAGACCGTCGCCGCGTTCGAGACCAGGATCGCCTACGATGGCGACGACGCGATCGTGAACGGCGAGAAGTTCTATACGACCGGCGCGCTGCTCTCGCACATCATCCCGATCGTCGCCGTCGATCCGGACGGGAGAGCCTTCCTCGCCTTCACCGAGCGCGACGCGCCCGGCATCACCGTCACCAACAATTGGTCGAGTTTCGGTCAGCGCACGACGGCTTCCGGCGGCGTGAAGATCGAGAACGTCCGTCTGCCGCGCCATCGGCTGCTCGCGGTGGACGCTTTCGACCGGCCGACGATCGCCGGCCCCGTATCGCAGATCATCCAGTCCGCGATCGACGCCGGCATCGCGCGCGGCGCCATCGAAGACACGATCGCCTTCGTCCGCACCCAAAGCCGGCCGTGGATCGACAGCGGCCAGGAGGCCGCCGCCGAGGACGTGTTCACCATCCATGCGATCGGCGACCTCGAAATCCGGCTGCACGCCGCCGAAGCGCTGCTCGAGATCGCGGGCAAGGCGATCGACGTGGCGAAAGCCGACTCGTCCGAGGCCAACGTCGCGGAAGCCACGATCAAGACCGCCGAATCGAAGGTGCTCACGACCGAGATCGCGCTCCTTGCGACCAACAAGCTGTTCGAACTCGCCGGGACGCGGGCGACGCTCGCCAAGCACAATCTCGACCGTCATTGGCGCAACGCCCGGGCCCACACGCTCCACGATCCGGTGCGCTGGAAATATTTCCACGTCGGCAACTACTACCTCAACGGCGTCAATCCGCCGCGCCACGCCTGGAACTGAGGCCTCGCGACGATGACCGACAACAGTCGCACGCTGCACCGTCAGGCCGCGCTCGTCGCCGGACGGCCCGCGCCGCACATTCCGCCGCGGCGGAGGAAGGCGCATGTCATCGAGAGCGACGCCGAGGCGGTCGCCGTCGCGCGGACGCTCGCCCGGGAATTCGCCGCCGGGGCGGTCGAGCGCGACCGGGAGCGGCGCCTGCCGATCGCCGAGATCGAGCGCGCCTCGGACAGCGGCCTCTGGGCGATCACCGTTCCCAGGGAATACGGCGGCGCCGGCGTTTCCGCCGGAACGCTCGCCGAAGTGACGGCGATCCTGGCCGAAACCGACAGCAACATCGGCCAGATCCCGCAGAACCATTACTACATGGTCGAGGCGCTGCGGCTCGCCGGCAGCGAGGCGCAGAAGCGCCACTACTTCGGCCGCATTCTCGACGGCGACCGGCTCGGCAACGCCTTCACCGAGATCGGCACCCGCACGCCGGTGGACTACAAGACCCGCTTCGTTCCGCGCGAGGGACGTCTGGTCCTCAACGGCCAGAAGTTCTATGCGACCGGCTCGCTGTTCGCCCACATCATCGTCGTGGTCGCCAAGGACCAGAACGATCGCGTGCACATCGTGTTCGTCGATCGCGCGACGCCGGGCCTGCAACTGGTCGACGACTGGACGAGTTTCGGCCAGCGCGCGACCGGAAGCGGATCGGTCACGTTCGACGACGTCGAGATCACGCCGTTCCAGGTCGTCGACCATCAGACAATTTTCGACGAGCCGACGCCGATGGGGCCGATCGCCCAGATCATCCACTCCGCCGTGCAGGTGGGCCTCGCGCGCGGCGCGCTGCAGGAGACGGCGCAGTTTGTGCGGGCCTATGCGCGGCCGTTCTTCGAACTCGACATCCAGCACGGCTACGAGGATCCGCACACGATTCACGCCGTCGGCGACGTCGCTGTCCGCGTGCACGCCGCCAATGCGCTGCTCGCGCGCGCCGGGCGGTTCGTCGATCGAGCCGTCCGAGAGCCGACCGCCGAAACCGTCGCGGAAGCCTCGATCGCCGTCGCCGAGGTCAAGGCCTATGGAACGGAGGCGGCGCTGCTGGCCTCGAGCAAGCTGATCGAACTCGGCGGGTCGCGCTCGACCCTCGAGGCCTATGCGCTCGACAGGTTCTGGCGCAACGCGCGCGTGCACTCGCTGCACGACCCGGCGCGGTGGAAATATCACCACATCGGCAACTACTACCTGAACGACCGGCTGCCGCCTCGTCACGGCGCGCTCTGACCGGACGTTCGCCCGCCGCACCCGACGCGGCGGGCATTGATCGGTCGTAAAATATACTAATTCTATCGATAAACTAAAATAAGGCCAGCCCGATGACCAGACAGATCCACTTCAACGCCTTCGACATGAATTGCGTCGGGCACCAGTCCCCCGGCGTCTGGGCGCACCCGAAGGACCGCTCCTGGAAATACAAGGACCTCGACTATTGGCAGGACCTTGCCCGCACGCTGGAGAAGGGCGTGTTCGACGGCATCTTCATCGCCGACGTGATCGGCTACTACGACGTCTACAAGGGCACGAACTACCACGCGATCGAGCAGGCGGCGCAGATCCCGGTCAACGACCCGCTGCAGTTGGCCGCTCCGATCGCGCTCGCGACCGAGCATCTGGGCATCGGGATCACCGCCTCGACCTCGTTCGAGCACCCCTACACCTTCGCGCGCCGCATCGCGACCGCCGACCATCACACCAAGGGCCGCGTCGGCTGGAACATCGTCACCTCCTATCTCGAAAGCGGCGCCAAGAATGTCGGCGAAGGCGGCCTCCGGCGGCACGACAACCGCTACGACGTCGCCGCGGAATATGTCGAGGTGCTCTACAAGCTGCTCGAGGGCTCGTGGGAGGAAGGCGCGGTCGTGCGCGACCGCGACAAGCGCATCTTCACCCATCCCGAGAAGGTTCACGAGATCGGCCACAAGGGCAAGTATTTCGAGGTGCCCGGCTACGGCCTGACCGAACCGTCGCCGCAGCGCACGCCGGTGCTCTATCAGGCCGGGGCCTCGGGCGCCGGCAAGGACTTCGCCGCGCGCCACGCGGAATGCGTCTTCGTCGCCGCGCCGACCAAGGGCGTGCTCAAGGCCTACGTCTCTGACATTCGCGCTCGCGCCGCGCGCGCCGGCCGCGACCCGCGCAAGATCCTCACCTACACGCTCGTCACCGTCATCGTCGACGAGACGGACGCCAAGGCCCAGGCGAAATTCGAGGAGTTCAAGTCCTACTCCTCCTATGACGGCTCGCTCGTCTTCATGTCGGGCTGGAGCGGCATCGATTTCGGGCAATACGCGCCGACCGACCTCGTCAAGCACGTCGAGACCAACGCCATCATCTCGGTCGTCGAACATCTCGCCGGCGGCGAGAAGTCCTGGACGATCGACGAACTGGCGAAGTTCGGCGGCGTCGGCGGACTCGGGCCGGTGTTCGTCGGCTCGCCCTCGACCATCGCCGACATTCTTCAGGACTGGGTCGAGGAGACCGACGTCGACGGCTTCAACCTCGCCTATGCGATCACGCCGGGAACCTTCGAGGACGTCGTCGGCTACGTCGTGCCCGAGTTGCAGCGTCGCGGCGTCTACCCGCGCGCCTACCGGCCCGGCACGCTGCGGGAAAAGCTGTTCGGCGAAGGCCCCTATCTGCAGGCGCCGCATCCGGCCGCGAACTTCCGCGACATCGAAGCGGTCAAGCGCCGCGAAGCCGCCGAGCGCGCCCCGGACGCCAAGGCCGAGGCGCACGTTCCCGAGACGGTGTGAGGCCGCGATGTCGGAGATCAACGACGACGGCGTCGGGCGCGACGCTCCCTACCTGCGCGCGCTCCTGAAGCGGGCGGCGCGCGGGCCGGGATCGCCCGCGATCGAGGAAAAGCGCCGCGGCGGCTGGGCGCGGCGCGAGTGGCGCGACGTCGTCGAGGAAGTGGATCGGCTCGCCTCCGGCCTCGCGACGCTCGGCGTCAAGCCGGGCGACGTCGTCGCCATCGACGGCGAGATCAGCGGGCGCATTCTTCTGGTCGCCGCGGCGGCCTCGGCGCTCGGGGCGCGCATTCGCTCCATTCCGACCCGCGCCTCGCGGGCCGATCGCGACAGCGTCGTCGAGGACCCGGCCGTCTCCGCCGTCGTCGGCCGCGGACGCGAAGTCGTCGCCGAATGGACCCAACTGTCGGCCAGGGGACGCCGGATTCCGATCGTCTTCGACCATGCGACCGCCGGCGGCCGCGCGCCTGCGGAGGGCGTCGTCACCTTCGACAGGCTGCGCGCCCTCGCCCCGCCGTCCGGATGGCGCGATCGCCTGCCGGCGCCGACAGCCGGGGATGCGCCGGTCCGGGTCTGGATCGAGGAGAGCACGGACTGGGTCGACGGCCTCGACGTCATTCTCGACTCCTGGGTGGAGGACAGCATCGTGCTGACCCTGCCGGAATTGCTGGCCGCGTCGGACCGCGACCGGCGCGAGGCGGAGCCGGAAGCCTGGCTCGCATCGGTCGACGCGATCGAGCGCGCGGCCGGGCGCATCCGCGAGCGGCTGCCGGGCAGGGACGCGTCTGGCGGCGCGTGGGTCGCGAGCCTGTTGGAGCGAACCGGCGGGATCGCGGGAAAAGTCCTTCGTCCGCGTCTGCGCGCCCTTCTCGGGCTGGCGCGGTTGGACCGGATCGAGGTTCATGCGGACGCAAGGCTCGCGCCGAGCGCGGCGGCGAGCGCGCTTTTCGCGCGGCTGGGCGCGCCTCCCCGGGTCCAGCGCGGCGGCAGAGCGTCGACGCGCGACGGCGGCGTCGGCGGCGGGCTGCCGTTCGTGGCGGCGGAAGGCGCGGCGTCGTGAGCGCGCAACTCCTCTCCGTCCGCGACGTTTCGCTGGCGTTCCGCGGAATCAAGGCGCTGACCAACCTGTCCTTCGACGTGACAGAAGGCGAGATCTGTTCGCTGATCGGGCCCAACGGCGCCGGAAAGAGCTCGCTTCTCAACGTGATCAACGGAGTCTATCGCGCCAGCTCCGGCGAGATCGCGTTCGACGGGCGCACGTTCCAGAAATTGAGGCCGATCGACGCGGCGCGTCTCGGCATCGGCCGGACCTTCCAGAACAACGCCTTGTTCAAGCGCCTGACCGTGCTCGACAACGTGCTCGCCGGCCTGTCGCGAAAGTCGACGGCGACGCTGCTCGAGAACGCGCTCGGCCTGCCGCGCTCCGTCGCGGAGGCGCGCCTGTTCCGTGACCACGCCGAGCAGGCGATCGCCTTCCTCGAAATCGAGGCCTGGCGGGACGCCGTCGTCGGCCAGTTGCCGTACGGCCTGCAGAAGCGCGTCGAGCTTGCGCGCGCGCTGGTCGGCGAGCCGCGCCTGCTGCTGCTCGACGAGCCGATGGCCGGCATGAACCACGACGAGAAGGCCGAGATCAGCCGCTTCATCCTCGACATCAACAGCGAGCTCGGCACGACCATCGTGTTGATCGAGCACGACATCGGCGTGGTCATGGGGCTCTCAGACCACGTCGTCGTGCTCGACTACGGGCGCAAGGTCGGCGACGGGCCGCCGGACGAAGTGCGCGCCAATCCGGACGTCATCGCCGCCTATCTCGGCACGACGCACTGAAAGGCCGGTCATGAGCTTCTTCCTTGAAACGCTGGTCGGCGGACTGCTCGCGGGGGTGATGTACTCTCTCGTCGCGATCGGCTTCGTCCTCATCTACAAGGCGTCCGGCGTGTTCAATTTCGCGCAGGGGTCGATGGTGCTGTTCGCGGCGCTGACCTTCGTCACCCTGCGCGAGGCGCACTGGAGCTTCCCGGCGGCGCTGGCGGTCACGCTCGCGATCATGGTCGCCGGAGCCATCGCCATCGAGCGCTTCGTGCTGAGGAGCCTCGTCAATCAGTCGGACCTGACCCTGTTCATGGCGACGCTCGGCCTGTCCTTCGTCATCGAGGGGCTCGGGCAGCTTCTGATGGGGGCCAGCGTTCACGAGCTCGACCTCGGCATCGACGACGTGCCGATTCAGATCGGCTTCATCCAGGTGAGCCAGTTCGACCTCGTCGCCGCGGCGACCGCCGGGGCGCTGGTGCTCATCCTGTCGATCTTCTTCAACTTCACCCGCACCGGCGTGTCGCTGCGCGCGATCGCCGACGACCCGCTCGCGGCGCAGTCGATCGGCATCCAGTTGCCCGCTCTGTGGCGGATCGTCTGGGGCGTGGCCGGCGGGGTCGCCCTGGTCGCCGGACTGCTCTGGGGGGCGCGCCAGGGCGTGCAGTTCTCGCTGACGCTGGTCGTGCTCAAGGCGCTGCCGGTGCTGATCATCGGCGGTTTCACCTCGATCGGCGGCGCGATCGTCGGCGGGCTCCTGATCGGCGCCTCGGACAGTCTCGCCGAGATCTACGTCGGCAACCTCCTCGGCGGTTCGGTCTCGACCTGGTTCGCCTACGTGGTCGCCCTCGTCTTCCTGCTCGTCCGGCCCGCGGGGCTGTTCGGCGAACGTCCGATCGAAAGGGTCTGAGGCCATGTCGCTTGCCCAAGCCGACCTCGCGGCTACCGGACTGTCGGCCGCGCCCGACGAAGTCCTGCGACCGGCGCCGACGTCCGTCCTTCCCAGGGCGCTCGGCGCGATCGGGATCGCGGCCCTCTACGGACTGGCCTTCCTCCCCAACGACTACTGGTTCAACGCGATCCTGATCCCGTTTCTGATCATGGCGCTGGCAGGGCTCGGTCTCAATCTCCTGACCGGCTATGCCGGCCTCGCCTCGCTGGGCAGCGGCGCGTTCATGTCGGTGGGCGCCTTCGCCACCTACAACCTGCTCCTGCGCGCGCCCGCGCTGCCGCTCGCGGCGAGCCTGATCCTCGGCGGCGGGTTCGCCGCAGCGGCCGGAGTCCTGTTCGGCCTGCCGAGCCTGCGGATCAAGGGCTTCTACCTCGCGGCGGCGACGCTCGCGGCGCAGTTCTTTCTCCCCTGGCTCTTCAACCAGTACGGATGGTTCTCCAACTACACGACGTCCGGCTCGATCTCGGCGCCGCGCCTCGTCGCCTTCGGGCGTGACCTCAGCCATCCTGCGGGGCGCTATCTGCTGACCCTGACCGCGGTCGTGCTGCTCACGGCGCTCGCGCGCAACATCGTGCGCAGCCAGACCGGGCGGAACTGGATGGCGATCCGCGACATGGAGACCGCGGCGGCCGTCGGCGGCATTCCGGTCGGCTTCAACAAGCTCGCGGCCTTCGCCGTCTCGTCCTTCATCCTCGGGATCGCCGGCGCGCTCTGGGCCTTCGCCTATCTCGGCACGGTCGACGCCTCGTCCTTCGATCTCAACCGCTCGTTCACGATCCTGTTCATCATCATCATCGGGGGGATGGGCTCGATCGCCGGCGCGTTCATCGGCTCGGCTTTCGTCATCCTGCTGCCGATCCTGATCAGCCACCTCGCGGAATCGGCGTTCGGAGGCGCCGTCGACGCCGGGCAGCTGCAGAATCTCGAGAAGATCCTGTTCGGCAGCCTGATCGTCATCCTCCTGATCAAGGAACCCCACGGCCTGACGGCCCTGGCGGCGAAGTTTCGGACGCGTCTCCGTCAATGGCCGCTCAAGGTCTGACCGGCTGCGCCCGAGAACCGGCGGCAAACAAGCCTCATCCGCCAGAGGCGCGATCACCTGACAACGGCATGAGGAGTTCACCATGAGCAAGCCCATATTGACCGCGGCGCGCCGAGCGCTCGCCGGCGCCGTCGCGCTGTCGGCGCTCTCCGTCGGCGCCGAGACCCGGGCCGAGCCGGCCAAGCAGTATTTTCCGCTCGCGACGTTTCGCGTCGGCGCCTATGCCTCCTCCGGCATTCCGGTCTGGGCGGGCGAAATCGACTATTTCCGCTACGTCAATGACGTCGAGGGCGGCATCAACGGCGTGAAACTCGTGTGGGACGAGTGCGAGACCGAGTGGGCGGTCGAGAAGGGCGTCGAGTGCTACGAGCGGGTCAAGGGCGGCAAGGACGGCTCGCCGGTGCCGATCTTCCTGCCGCACGGCGACCCGATCTCCAAGGCGCTGACCGAGAAGTCGGTGTCCGACAAGATTCCGATCGTGACCATCGCCTACGGACGCACCGAATCGATCGACGGGCGCGTGTTCCCCTACAGCTTCCCGGTCGTGTTCAGCTTCTGGTCGGAAGCGTCGTCCACGATCAACTACATCGCCGAGCGCGAGGGCGGGAAGGACAAGCTCAAGGGTCTGAAGATCGCCACGGTGTATCATGACAGCCCCTACGGCAAGGAGACGCAGACTCCGCTCGCGTACCTGGCCAAGACCTATGGCTTCGAGGACATCCAGATCCCCGTGCCGCATCCCGGCAACGATCAGTCGGCGCAATGGGCGAAGATCCGCCAGATCAAGCCGGATTACGTGTTCCTGCGCGGCTGGGGCGTCATGACGCCGGTCGCGATCAAGACCGCGGCGAAGACCGGCTTCCCGGTCGACCACATCATCGGCGGCGTCTGGTCGGGCTCCGAGGAAGACGTGCGTCCGGCAGGAGCCGCGGCCAAGGGCTATCTCGCGGTGACGCCGTTCCCCGCCGGAGCGGACTTCGAAATCTCCAAGAAGATCAAGGCGGAGATCGTCGACAAGGGCAAGAGCGACCTCAAGGACCCGAAGAGCTTCGGCTCCGTCTATTACAACTCCGGCCTCGACGAGGGGATCATCGCGGTCGAGGCGATCCGCACCGCGCAGAAGAAGTTCGGCGTCGGCCCGATCAACGGCGAGCAGGCGCAGTGGGGGCTCGAACACCTCGACATCGACGACGCGCGTCTCAAGGAGATCGGCGCGTTCGGGCTCGAGCAGCCGCTCAAGCTTTCCGCCAAGGACCACGAGGGCGGCGGCGCCGGCAAGATCATCCAGTGGGACGGCGAGAAGTGGAACATCGTCTCCAACGGCTGGGTGAACTCGGACCGCAGCCTGCTGCTGCCGCTGATCTACGAGCGCGCCGCCGCCTACGCCAAGGAGAAGGGGATCACCCCCCGGGCCGACGCCACCAACTGAGCGGCGCCAATCCGGCGGGGCCGGCCTAGAGCCCGGCCGGCCCCTGCGCCATTCCCGCGCTGGCGTCCCGGAAACGACCACGCCTCGCGCGCGACGCAGGCTCCGATTTGAAGGATGCGCACATGACCATCAGGTTCGGATATTGGATGCCGTTGGGCAGCGGCGGCTTTGTGATCAGCGATCTGCCGCAACGAACCGACTGGAGCCTCGATTACAACGCCGGCCTGGCGCGGCAGGCGGAGCAACTGGGTTTCGAGTATGGCCTCGCGCCGGCGCGCTTCATTGCGAGTCATGGCTGGGAGTTGCAGCAGGAAGCGATCACCTGCACGGCGGTGCTGGCGGCGCAGACCGAGCGGCTCAAGCTCATCTCCGCAGTGCATACCGGTTTCTGGCATCCGGCGATGATCGCCAAGATGGGCGCGACGATCGACGTCTATTCCAAGGGTCGCTTCGCGATCAACATCCTGAGCGGCTGGTTTCGCGACGAGTTTCGCATCTTCGGCGAGCCCTGGCTCGAACATGACGAACGCTATCGCCGTTCGGAGGAGTTCATCGAGGTGCTCAAGGGTCTCTGGACCAAGGACGTCTTCACGTTCTCCGGCGACTTCTACCGGATCAACGGCGGCTGGTTGCGGCCCAGGCCGATTTCCGCGCCGCATCCGGAAATATTCCAGGGCGGAAACTCGAAGGCCGCGCGGCGGATGGCGGCGCGCTATTCCGATTGGTATTTCCTCAACGGGTGTTCGGTCGAGTCCGCGAAGGCGCAGATCGACGAGGTGCGCGCGCTCGCGGCCGCCGCCGGCCGGACCGTGAAATTCGGTCTGAACGGCTTCGTCATCCAGCGCGACACCGAGCGCGAGGCGCTCGAGCAGCTCGAAGCGATCGTCGCGCACGCGGATCCAGCCGTCGTGAAAGCGTTCGGGGAACAGGTGAAGGAGGCGGGCCGGTCGACCGCCGACAAGGTCGGCATGTGGGTCGATTCGGACTACGCCAACCTGGTGCAGCCGAACGACGGCTTCAAGACCCGCCTGTTCGGGCCGCCCGACCAGATCGCGCGGCGCATTCGCGAATACCAGGCGGTCGGCGTCGACCTCATCCTGTGCGCGTTCCTCAATTTCACGGATGAGCTTCCCGCCTTTGGACGCGAAGTCATTCCCTTGTTGCGATCGCAGCCGCACGCCGCTCAACACCAAGAGATCGCCGATGCCGCCCTCGTCTGACGCATTTCTGGCCCTCGACGACGTCGAGGCCGTCTACGGCCCCGCGGTGCTGGCGCTGCGCGGCGTCTCCTTCTCCGCGAACGAGGGGGAGATCGTGGCGCTGCTCGGCGCCAACGGCGCCGGCAAGTCGACCACGCTGAAATCGATCTCGAACCTGATCCGCTCCGAGCGCGGGCGGATCAGCCGCGGCGCCGTCCGGTGGCGCGGCGAGGACATCTCCCGACGCGATCCCTCGAATCTCGTCGGCGCCGGGCTCGTGCAGGTGCTCGAAGGCCGGCACGTCTTCCCGCAACTGACCGTCGAACAGAACCTCGTCACCGGGGCCTACGTCCGCAAGGCGTCGCGCGCCGAGGTCGCCGCCGGCCTCGAGCGCGTCTACGGCTGGTTTCCCCGGCTCAAGCACCGGCGCGGCGCGCGCGCCGGGCTGACCTCCGGCGGCGAGCAGCAGATGGTGGCGATCGGCCGCGCGCTGATGACGAAACCGACCCTGGTTCTCCTCGACGAGCCGTCGATGGGCCTGGCGCCGATCATCGTCGAGGAGATCTTCGAGATCATCCGCCGCCTGAACCGCGACGAAGGCGTCAGCGTCCTGCTGGCGGAGCAGAACGCCAATCTCGCCCTGCGCTACGCCGACCACGCCTATGTCCTCGAGAACGGCCGCGTGGTCGCGGGCGGACCAGCCAAGGAGCTCGCCGCGCGGGACGACATCAAGGCGATCTATCTCGGCTCGGCCGCCGAGGGCGCGGGAACGACGCGCCACTGACCCGGTCGGCGTCGCCGGCGAGCTGGACCGGGACGGGTGGAGCGCGCAAATCCTTCCGCTGCGCGGGCGGAGAAGGTCGCCATCGCTTCAATTCGGCAAGGGCCGCCGATCGCCGCCATGCCGGAGGCGCCTCCGGGTCCTCGCCCTTCGAGCCGCGTCGCTCCCGACGACGCGGCGCTCTTCACGCCGCTCGGCGGTTCACGGCCGCGCCAGCCGGTGGTAGCGTCCCCGGGCGTAGACGAGCGGCTCGCCCGCTCCGATTCGAACGCCGCGCACGGCGCCGATCACGATCACGTGGCTGTGGCGCTCGATCAGTTCCTCGACTTCGCAATCGATCGAGGCGAGCGCGCCCTCGAGCGTCAGCGCGCCGGTCGCGTGCGGGAGCCAGTCGGCTTCTGCGTATCGGGCCGCGCCCTTTACGTCGCCGAATCCGGCGAAGCGGTTGGCGACGTGCTCGTGTTCGGCCGCGAGCATGTTGACGCAGAAGTGTCGGCGCCGTCCGATCACCGGCAGCGCGGAGGCGTTTCGGTTCACGCACACGATCATGGTCGGCGGATCGATCGAGAGCGCCGTCGCGGATGTCGCGGTGAGTCCGGTCCGCTCTTCGCCGACGCCCGCCGTGACGACGGCGACCCCGCCGGCCGCGAGCCGCATGGCGTCCTTCAACGTCGGCTGCGCAAGTGCGGGGACTTTCGGAACGGCGTTCATGAGACGGTCTCGAACTGCGAGGGTTGCGGAAGACGGGCGCCGATCACGCCCTCGGCCAACCAGCGGAAAGCGCTTCCAGCGTCGTCGGCGCGGGCGCAGCCTGCGACCGGGCGGCGAAGCGCGACGCGTCAATCGTCCCCGGAACCGTGGCAGACATCCCAAACCCCCGAAACTGCGAAGCCTCTTATAAAATGCTATGTTTATAGATTGAGTCAATTAATGATCCTGCTGCAAAAGATCCTGCCCTGGCGACGGGCCGCCACGAGCGCGTCGACACAAAGGCGTCAGGGGAAGAATCGGTTCCGCGGTCGCGGCAGGCCGAGGTTCTCGCGCAAGGTCCGGCCCTCGTATTCCGTCCTGAACAGGCCGCGCCGCTGCAGTTCCGGAATCACCTGGTCGACGAAGGAGTCGAGCCCTGCCGGCAGGAAGGGGAACATGATGTTGAACCCGTCCGCGCCGCGCCCCACGAACCATTGTTCCATCTGGTCGGCGATGGTCTTCGGCGTCCCGACGAAGGCGAGGCCGGAATAGCCGCCGAGCCTCTGCGCAAGCTGGCGTACCGTGAGGTTCTCCCGCCTCGCCAGCGCCACCACGCGGTCGCGGCTCGACTTGCTGGCGTTCGATTCCGGGATTTCCGGCAGCGGGCCGTCGGGATCGAAGCCCGAGGCGTCGTGGCCGAGCGCGATCGAAAGCGACGCGAGCGCGCTCTCATAGTGGACGAGGCTGTCGAGGATCGCCCGCTTCTCGCGCGCTTCCTGGTCGCTTTCCCCCACGACGACGAAGGCGCCGGGCAGGATCTTGATGAGCTCCGGGTCGCGCCCCGCCTTTTCCGCGCGCGCCTTGACGTCGGCATAGTAGGCCTGGTCCGCGTCGAGGCGCGAGCCCGCGGCGAACACAACTTCCGCTGTCTCGGCCGCGAGCTGGCGGCCGGCGTCGGAGGCGCCGGCCTGCACCACCACCGGCCAGCCTTGAACCGGCCGGGCGATGTTGAGCGGCCCGCGCACCGAAAGATACGGGCCCTTGTGGTTGAGCACGTGCAGCTTGTCCGGGTCGAAGAAGATCCCGCTCTCCACGTCCCGGATGAAGGCGTCGTCCGCCCAGGAGTCCCACAGGCCGGTGACGACTTCAAAGAACTCGCGCGCGCGGCGGTACCGCTCGTCGTGCTCCATGTGCTCTTCGAGGCCGAAGTTGAGAGCGGCGTCCGGGTTCGAGGTGGTGACGACGTTCCAGCCGGCGCGTCCGTCGCTCAGGTGGTCGAGCGAGGCGAAGCGCCGGGCGATCAGGTAGGGTTGCTCGAAGGTGGTCGAGGCGGTCGCGATCAGGCCGAGGCGGGTGGTCGAAACGGCGATGGCGGGCAGGAGGGTCAGCGGGTCGAACGAGGTGACGGTGTGGCTGCGCTTGAGCGCCTCGACCGGCATGTTCAGGACGGCGAGATGATCCGCCATGAAGAAGGCGTCGAACTTGCCGTGCTCGAGCCGCCGGGCGAACTGCAGAAGATGGCCGAGATTGAAGTTGGCGTCGGGGACGGCGCCCGGATAGCGCCAGGCGCCGGTATGGATGGTCGTCGGCCGCATGAAGGCGCCGAGCTTCATCTGGCGCTTGGAGGTCATCGTTCCGCCTTTCGCTCGCCCCTGCCTGCGCCGCTCGGCCAACGGCCGGATTCCCGCGATCTTCGGCGCCGGCCCAAAACGGTCAACGCATTTCGCGTCCTGTCGCCGCGCTCAACCCGGAAAGGCGCCTTCGAAGACGGCTTCGGCGATCGGCCGGCGGCCGTTTGGCGTCTCACCGGCATGATAGCGCTCGTCGAGCGTCCCTTTTTCGCCGCGCCGACCGATGGCGACGGCCGCCTCGATGCGATGGTCGGCGGGGACGTTGAGCGCGACGCGCGCGGCCTCGTCGTCGAACCCGCCCATCGCATGCGCCACCCATCCATTGAGATGCGCTTGCAGAGCGAGGCTCGCCCAGGCGGCGCCGGTATCGAACGACGCGCTCCGCGACACCGTCGGCGCCGACTTTCCGGGCGGCGTGAACGTGGCCTGCGATACGACGAAGACCAGCGCCGCCGCTTCGCCCGCCCAGGCCTGGTTGTAGGGAACCAGGAGGCTCAGCAGCTTCGGCCACGCCGGGGCGCCGCGCTTGGCGTAGACGAACCGCCACGGCTGGGAATTGAACGCCGAGGGCGCCCAGCGCGCCGCCTCGAACAGGGCGAAAAGGGCGTCGTCCGGGATCGCTTCGCTCGCGAACGCGCGCGACGACCATCGATCGAGGAAAATCGGCGCAACTGCGTGTTCGCTCGCTCGAATCGGGGCGCCCTTCGCCTCCGGCGCTTCAAAGCTCATGGTCGATTCTCCTCGGCAAGGCGGGCGACGAAGTCGGGTCGGTGAACCGCCCCGCGCTCGGGTCGCCGCAGTCCGATGGGCGCCAATATTGTTTAAATTGATAGAATAAGTCAATAAATGCCATCGTCGCTGCGCCGAGCGCCGTTAGGTGACGGCAGCCTACAGCCAATGTCCGCCTCGCGACCGTTTGGCGTCGAGATACTTTTGGTTGTGCGCGGACTCGTGGAGACCGGTCGGCTCCACGGCGACGACCTCGACGCCGGCCTGCGCCAGTTGCGACGCCTTGTCCGGATTGTTCGACAGGAGCCTGATCCTGTGGAACCCGAGCGCGAGCAGCATCTGGGCCGCCACACGATAGTCCCGTCCGTCCGCCGCGTGACCGAGCGCCTCGTTCGCCGCGAACGTGTCGAGGCCGCCGTCCTGCAAGCCGTAGGCTTCGAGCTTGGCGGCCAGGCCGATTCCGCGTCCCTCCTGTCGCAAGTAGAGGATGACGCCGCCTTCCGCCGAGCAACGCCGGATCGCCTCCTCGAGTTGCGGGCCGCAGTCGCAACGCAGCGATCCGAAGGCGTCGCCAGTCAGACATTCGGAATGGATCCGCGCCAGCGGAGCGCCGCCGCGCTTCAAGGGAAAGGAAAGGGCGACGTGATCGTCCCGGCCGTCGATCAGCCCGTCGAACGCCGTGCAGACCGCGTCATCCGCCGCACGAAGCGGGAGCCTCGCCGCGGATCGGACCGTTGCTCGAGGAAGCGCCCGCGGCGCTTCCATTCTGAGCTGAAGCCTTGGAAATGCGGCCATGCGCTCGGCCCTTCAGGACCGCGAAGCCGCGAAGGTCGCATCGGCGGCCGGCGCGAGGGGGTCGACCCTGGGATCGGCCAGCGCGCGGATCAGCTGCCCGGCGATGAAGCGGGCGTGAGCCGAGACTTGCGGAAGGCCCATGAGCTCTCCGATCGCGCCGCGCGCGAGCGGCCCCGCGACGTACACGGTCGCCTCCGGGCCGCCCCCCGCGCCGATCGCTCGCCCGTCCGCCGTCGTCGCCAGCCCAAGACCGACGGAGTCGAGACAGACGGCGCCGGCCTGCGACAGCTCGTTCAGGTAGGGTTGCGCCTCGAGAATGTCGCGGTGCGACGGACCTGTCGCGACGATCACCCGCTCGAATGCCTGGGTCACGGCCGCGTTGCGGCGTCTGTCGACGAGTTCGACGGCGAACCCGGTCCGGGTCCTGTCGACCGCGCCCAGACCGGCCTTCAGCAGTTCGAGCGATCCGTCGGCGAATTTGCGGTCGAGAACCGCGTCGACCTGCGGCGCCGCGCGAAACCGGTGGACGTCCCAGTACGGCCTCAAACGCCGCACGATCCGCCGGCGAGCGGCAACGTCCAGCGCCGCCCAGATCTCCTGGCCTTGCGCGCGCACGGCGTCGAGCACCGGCCGCCAGGTCCCGCCATGGCGCTCGGCCTTCGCGACCGCTCTGCGGATGTCGACGAGGAGCTGCGTCGCGGATCGGGCAGGGCGCGTGACGAAGTCGCCCTCCGGCGCGAGCGACGGCGTCGCATGACCGCGAGGGCGAAGGCCGCGCCGCGACGCCATGACGATCTTGCCGCGGTGACCCCGCCGGTCGAGCGAGCAGACGATGTCGGCTGCGGTCAGGCCGCTGCCGACGATCAGCAGCCGCTCGTCGGCGGGGATCGCGTCGAGCGCGTCGTCGGCGAGCCCGTCCGCGACGAGGCGCGGGTCGCCGCGGAACGGCCGAAGCGGCGACGGCAGGGTCGGACTCGGGTGCGTCGTCGCGATGACGAGGAAATCCGCCTCGAACGCCTCGCCGCGCTCGATCCGCAGCGTCCAGCCTCGGGCGCTCCGCGCCGCCGCGACGACCCGGTCCCTCACGTGGACGATGCGGCCTGCGGCGACGAGCGGCCGCACCGCCTCGTCGACATAGCGGCCGAACGCGGCGCGGCGCGGGAACGCCTCGTCTCCGCAAAGCGCTTCGGGATCGGCCGCAAGCTCCCCGGAATGCGCGAACCACCGGGCGAACTGGGTCTCGTCGTCGGGCAGGAGCGACATCCGAGTCGCCGGCACGTTGATCCGCCAGCTCGGGTCGGCGCCGCCATAGGCGAGGCCGGCGCCGAGCAGGGCGCGCGGCTCGAACAGGAGGATGCGCGCGTCGGCGCCGCTCGCGGCGAGATGGTAGGCGACCGCGGCGCCGGAAAAGCCGCCGCCGACGATGGCGACCGTCCGGGACGGCCTGACGGCGACGGTCATCCGCGGGCGCTCGCCGGCGTCGCCCGGCCGCCGGACAGAATTTCGCCGAACGGTCCGGTGTTGACCAGCGTCTCGGGCGCCGCCGTTCGGTTCGTCAACGGAAGCCGCGGCAGGAGCAGTTCGGCGACCCGATACGCCTCCTCGAGATGCGGGTAGCCCGACAGGATGAAGGTGTCCGCCCCGATCCGTCGGTATTCGTCGATGCGCTCGGCGAGCGTATCGGGGTCGCCGACCAGCGCCGTGCCGGCGCCGCCGCGCACCAGGCCGACGCCCGCCCACAGATTGGGGCTGATCTCGAGCTTGTCGCGCCGGCCGCCGTGCAGTTCGCTCATGCGCTTCTGGCCGACCGAATCCATGCGCGCGAGAATGGTCTGCGCGCTCGCGATCGTGGCGTCGTCCAGCCTCTCGATCAGCCGGTTCGCCGCCGCCCATGCGGCGTCGTTGGTTTCCCGGACGATGACGTGCAGGCGCACGCCGAGCGTGACCTCTCGTCCGGCTTTCTCCGCACGACGGCGGATGTCGTCGAATTTCGCCGCGACCTCGTTCGGAGGCTCGCCCCAGCTCAGGTATTTGTCGATCGTGCGCGAAGCGACATCGTGCGCGGCCTCCGACGAGCCGCCGAAGTAGAGCGGCGGAATCGGCTTCTGCACGGTCGGGAAGGCGCTGCGCGCGTCCTCCACCCGGATGAACTCGCCGGAAAAGCTGACCCGCTCGCCCGCCAGAACGCGCTTGTAGACGGTGAGGAACTCCTCGGTCGCGCGGTAGCGCTCGGGATGGGTCCAGAACAGCCCGTCGCCGCGGTTTTCCTCCGGATCGCCGCCCGACACCACGTTGATCAGGACGCGCCCGCCGGACAGCCGGTCGAGCGTCGCGGTCATGCGCGCCGCCAGGGTCGGGGAAAGAACGCCCGGCCGAACCGCGACCAGGAAGCGCAGGCGTTCGGTTAGTGGCGCGAGCGCCGAGGCGATCAGCCAGCTGTCCTCGCACGACCGGCCGGTGGGAATGAGAACGCCCTCGTAGCCGAGCGACTCCGAGGCGAGCGCGATCTGCCGGAGATACGGAAAGTCGGCGGCTCTCGCCTGCTCCGAAGAGCCGAGATAGCGCCCGTCGCCGAAGGTCGGCAGAAACCATAGCGCGCTGATGGAGCTGGGGGCGGTCATGCGAAAGGACAATCCTCGGACGGGAGGGCGGCGGGCGACGCCGTCGCAACGGGTGCGAGGCGCCTGCGGACGAGCGGCCCGCTTGTTCGGCCTGACGAGGGCTTGTTGTCAAGTATAGTTATAGACATAATATAAATTAACCCGCGGCGCGAGCGGGATCGAATCGCCGAGAGGACTCCCGTTTGACCCGCAAGATCATCGACATCCGCAACCGCCCGGCCTTCCTGCACGACTTCTACGGCGCCCGGCGGGGCACGCCGGAATTCGAGACTGCGAAGTGGCTGAACGGCCGCACCGGTTCGCGAGACGTCGAACATTTCGTCCGTTCGCAGACCGAGGACGGCTACATCGCGGAAATCCGCGAGGCCGGATTCGTCGCCTCCGTGGTCATCGGCCGAGACACCCCGGCCATCCGCAACGACAACGACGCGATCCATGCGCTCGTCTCGCGTCATCGAGAACTCGTCGGCGTCGGCTCGGTCGATCCCGAACGGCTGGGGCGACGCGCGCCGGACGAGGCCGTGCGCGCCGTCGAGCGCCTCGGCCTCAGGGCGATCAACCTCGAGCCGGGCTTCGGCGAGCCGGCGCGCGCGTTCGACGACGCGCTCTACTGGCCGGTCTACGAAGCGCTCGAGGGGCTCGGCGCGCCCGTCTTTCTGATGTCGGGGCCGACGACGCCCAACCTCGTCTTCAACGACCCTTCGGCGATCGGGCGGGTCGCCCGGCGCTTCCCGAAGCTCGACGTGGTCGTGCATCACGGCGCCTGGCCGCGCGTCGACGAGATCGTCGGCGTCGCGTTTCGCTATCCCAACGTAACCCTGGTCCCGGACATGTATATTTTCCAGCCGGGCGGCCGGCTTTACGTCGAGGCCGCCAACGGCGCGCTCGCCGGGCAGGTCGCGTTCGGATCGTCCTATCCGTTCCGCGCCATGCGCCAGTCGGCGGACGACTACGAGGGCCTCGGCTTCCGCGAGGACGTGCTGACCAAGGTCTTGTTCGACAACGCCGCCCGGCTGCTGAAACTGGCCTGAAGCGGGCCGTCGCGTCGGCATGCGGAACTTTCGCCCGGATGCGCCTTGTCCCACGCCGTTCCTTCCGCCCCCCGCGCGCCGCCGAGCCGCCGCCTTCACGTTGACAAGCGGCGCGCCTCTCCCACAAAAATCGCATCGCTCATCGCGAGCTCAATCGCATGGGCTCCTTTGGGGTCCGCCCCGGCCGCGGTCAGGAGGCCAGTCGTGTCGACGCCCAAGACAATCCTCGAACTCGCGGGACGCGCGATCCCGGCACTGCGGCTCGCCGACGCGACGCTCGTGCTCATCGACTACCAGAACGAATATTGCGAAGGGCCGCTCGCGCTTGCCGGCGTCCAGGCCGCCGTCGGCCGCGCGGCGGCGCTGCTCGACGCTGCCCGGCGAGCCGGCGCGCGGATCGTCCACGTGGCGCACAAGGGAGCGCCCGGCGGGCTCTTCGACCGCGCCCAATGGCGCGGCGACTTCATCGCCGCGTTGAAGCCCGGCGAAGGCGAGCCGATCGTCGAAAAGACCCTGGCCAGCGCGTTCGCGGGGACGAACCTCGAAAGCCTGCTCCCCGGGCCGGGCTCCGCCGTCGTGTTCGCAGGCTTCATGACACACAACTGCGTGTCGTCCACCGTGCGGGCGGGAATCGAGCGCGGTTACGCCATGACGGTTGCGGCCGACGCCTGCGCGACCCGCGACCTGCCGCTCGCCGGCCGGATCGTGCCCGCCCGCGAACTGCACGAGGCTGAACTGGCCGGGCTTGGCGACACCCACGCGGCGATCCGAACGGTGGCGGAGATCGTCGGGTAGGGGCGCGGCGCGGCCTGTTACTGGACTTCGCCCCGAAGCTGCGGGCCCGGGTCGGCGCGGCGGCGCATCCGCCTTGAGAAGCGTCGCCCCAAAAAGTCGGCGCGAGCCGCGCAGACGCAGCGCGGCTCGCCTGGACATGGGTCCCCGGGGGACAAATCCGCCCGAGCGGGCAAAGTCCGCCCGGGCGCGTCGAGTCGCGGTCCTACCGGGTCGCCGCGACCTTGTCGTCGTAGAAGGCCTTCATCAGCCCGGCGACGGTGTCGACGTTCCCCTCGACCGCGAAATGGCCGGCGGGCAGACGGTGGATCTCCGCGGCGGGAACGTCGCGAAGATAGGCTTCGCCGCCGGCCCGGGTGAAGAAGACGTCGTCCTGCCCCCAGATGATCAGGGTCTTGGGCTGCCGCTCGCGCAGAAAATTCTGCCACTGCGGGTAGAGCGCGACGTTGTTCCTGTAGTCGTAAAACAGGTCGAGATTGATCCGCACGCTGTTCGGCCGCGACATGTAGCCGAAGTCATGGTCCCAGTTATCGGGACTGACGAGCTCCGGCGCCGCGGCGCCGTGGAGGTAGAAACTCTTGATGGCGTCACGGGTCAGGAAGCCTTCGAGGGGTTTTTCCGTCTCGGGGGACCGGGTTTTCCACAGGGCGCCGCGCAGGCCGTCCCAGGCCGCCGTGAAGCCTTCCTCGTAGGCGTTGGTGTTCTGGACGATCAACCAGTCGAGGGCTTCCGGATGGCGTCCGACAATGCGAAATCTGACCGGACCGCCGTAGTCCTGGGCGAACAGGCCGTAGTGGTCGAAACCCTTGGCGGCGAGGAACTTGTCGATCGTCCGCGAAATGCCGTCGAAGGTGTAGGCGTATTTCGCCGGATCCGGAGCGTCGCTGTCGCCAAATCCCTGGTAGTCGGGGGCGATGACGTGAAAGCGATCCGCCAGCGCGGCGATCAGATCGCGATATTGATGCGACGAAGACGGGAATCCGTGCAACAGGACGAGCTTCGGGCTCGCCGGATCGCCCGCCTCGCGGTAGGCGATGTTCAGTCCGTCGACCTCGACCGTTCCGAACTTGACCGGATGTCTCGTGTTCGCGGCGGCGGCCGTCGGTTGAGCCGTGGTCGCGTTCGCGGGCGTCGCCGAACCGAGGAGGCACAGAACGGCGGCCGCGGCGACGGCCGAGATGGCGGAGCCGGCGAAAGACCCTCGACGCGCGCGTCCTGCCTTCGCGACGACGACCGCGAGGTCTTGCGGATCGGGGCGTGTCGAGAGAGTCGCCACGCGATTTTCGAACGGGGGATTGCCAGACATCTGCGTCTCCAAGGGACGTGGCCGGAATGGCCGTGTCCATCTTTGGTATTTCGCTCGATGTCCGGCCGATAGCCGTCCAATTCGAGAGCGATCCTCCCGTCTGGCGGAAGATCCCGAATGCGGAGCCCGTCCGTTGCTCATGCCTGAGCGCGCCGAAGGAGGTGGGCGTCAGGGCTACACATTGTCCGCGCCCGATACGGCGCGGTCGCCTTGCGGGAGATGCGAGCAATGTCGCTCGCCTGCTCTTGCGCCACCCCGATGCTGAGGGCCGGGTCAGCGCGGCGGCGCTTCCGAAGGGAATCTCCTCGACCGCGAAATGGCCGGCGGGCCGCGAGCGTCGCGAGGAGGCGCTGGACTCGATGTTGCGATCATCCGCACTCGGCGCCAGCGCGCGGGACGTCTGCCAGTTCGAGGCGCTCCGGTTCGCCGCGCGGATCCACGCCGATGACGTCATTGAGTACGGTGGCGGCTTCGTCGAGTCTGTCAGCGGCCTTGCTAAGCAACATCGCGTCGGCAGCGGCTTTCTGCGCCTTGTCGCCCATAACGATTTCGGGCAGATGGTCCAACAAATCCGATCTTTCGCGCTCGCCGAAATACTCCCACTCCTCGCACGCCGCTTGCGCGACGACGTCCCTCGCCTGTTCGATCAGGCCTCGGGCCTTTTCCAATCCGGTGCGCCTGGCGTCGTTCATCGGGTGGCCCCACGGCGGCCTCAGCAGCTCATATAGCAGATGTAATGAGTTATTTCCAGTATGGACAGGGAGTATACGTAATTATTTTTCGACTCATGACCGCGCTCGAGGAACTCGGCGTCTCGATTGCGACCATCGCCGCGAGGAGCGTGACAATGGCGGGCCGCGGTCTCCGGCTCGGCTACCGCTCCGGTTCCTATGCCTGAACGCTAATCACCCGGGTGGGCAAGCTCGAGTTGGCGTGCCGCAGGACCGAGACGGTCGGTTCTCGACCGAGCTGTTCGAGCGCTCCCCGCGCTCCGAACAGGCGCTGGCGTCGACGCTGGCCCAGATGTCCGTGCAGGGCGATCACCGAGGAAGTGTCAGGCCACGCCTCTCATCGCCGCTCAGCAGCGCCTGGCGCTGATGGGGGCCAAGACCCTTGACGCTTGAATCGGCCTCGATCAGATCCGGCGGAAGACCAAGCTCAAATTGTTGGCTGGCATTTCGGAGACCGTCGGGCCGGAGAACCCGGCCGATTGTGCGATCGCAGCAACCGCTTCGAGGGTTCGCAGCCCCCAGGCCGGATTGCGATCGCGGAGGTCTTGGTCGAACGCCTGATTGCTCGCCGTGGTCGGGAAGCCTTCGCGCTTGTACGGGCCATAGAGATAGAAAGGCGCCTGCGAAGGCAAAATCGCGGCCGCACCCCTGACCAGTCCGAGCGTCGCCTCCCAAGGTGAGATGTGGACCATGTTGATGCAGATGATTCCGTCAGCGGCGGCGATCGGCCAAGGCGTCTGCGAGACGTCCAGGACCATCGGCGCGAGCACGTTCGTGATGCGCGTCGCCTCCGCCCACGCCTCGATGCTCTGCATCGCTCGCGGTTCGCGATCGGAAGGCTGGAAGACGAGGTCAGGGAGACTCTTCGCGAAATGGACAACGTGCTCGCCCGTGCCGCTGGCGATTTCGAGAATACGACCCCTCGTCGGCAGGACATCACGAAGGATCGCGAGAATAGCGTCGCGGTTACGTAGCGTCGCCGGAGCGTACTGACGGAGCTCGATCATCAATCACTCCCATGGCCTGTCCGACCCAGTCTATCAGCTGGTCGTCGTCACAATCGCGAATGCGCCGCGGCGATCAGCCCCTCCTCTTGGCGGACATGAGGTCGGCGAACAGGACGCGGGTCGGCGACGAGGTCATCGAGAGTGCGCGCGCGATCGCGGTCCGCCAGCCGGGCCCGCGCGCCAACGCTTCGCGCAGCGCGTCGGCGAGAAGATCCTTCATTCGGACCTGCAACAACGCGTGGGACAGAAATTCGCATTGGGCGATGTCCTTCGAGCGCTTGGCGGCGTCGGGGCCGCCGCGTTTGGCGGCGACGATCAGCTTGTGGACCGCGTAACGCTCCGGCGCGGGCACGGTGACGCCGACGCCATATTTGTGCAGCAAGACCGACCGCTGCGGCTCGTGGATCAGGAAGTCGAGGAAGCGCAGCGGCGTGGCGGACGCGCCGCCCAGCGTCGGCATGCGGGCCGGTCTGCCTTGGTAATCGTCGCTCGAGCGATTGGGGGTGAGAAACTCGACCGCGAATTTCGACGCGTTGACGAACTTCGTGGTCTTGCGGGAGCTCGCGGAGTCTGGAATCTCGGCGAAGGTCGGGTCGACCGCTTTGAGCACGTCGAGCATCGGCGGCGTCGAATCGTCGACCGCGACAGCGATGGAATGAAACTGTGACAGATCGACATCGCCAGTCTGTAAGGAGGCGCGCGGCAACCGCACCCCGAGGATCCCGGCGTAGGTCTGGTAGGCGGCTGTGCCGATCAGCACGCCGCGAAGCCGGAAGAACCCGGCATTGGCCAAGGCTTCGACGACGTCGCCGAGCAGCCGGTCGGGTGCGGGAAGCCCGACGCGCTTGAGCGCGTTGACCAGGGCCCGGCGCAGTCTCGCATCGTTCTTGAGCCGGGCGAATTCCTCGACCCGTCGTGCGATGTCGGGATTGTCGGCGGGGCCAACGTAGAGGCGCTTTCGCGCCCCGGCGCGCATCGCGCCTTCATAATACCAATAGACCCTGTCTTTGACGGCGACGCGGACGAAATTGCCGTCGGGCGAGAAGTCGCTCAGGAACCGGTCGTCCAACGACTGCTGGACGAGATCGGCGAACATGGTCCGGAATTGGAGGTCGATTTCCTGCATCGGCGCTTTATAAGCAATCGTCGCGTTTGCTTATAACCCGCGATATAAGCAAAGTCATGTCTTGCTTATAACGCCTCTGCGGCCGGCGGAGGGTCGGCGCCGTCGCGCCGGCGCCGCAGGACCAAGCATTTCGACCTCGCTATCACCGAGACCGGCTTCTCATGGTCGCGCAAGGCCGAAGCCATCGCCGCGGAGGCCGCGCTCGACGGCGTCTCTCCGTGATCCGAAAGGATTGCGACGCGCACCGCCGCCAACGGGGTCGAAACGGTCTACTGGCGATACTTCCCCATGAGCCCGGCAATGGCCGCCGCTACGAATTGCTTGAGCATCACGCGGAGCGCGTTGCGCTTCGCGGGCGGGAGATCGCAGCCCAGTTGCAGCGCCGCGGAGACGCCCTCGATCACGACGAGCGCCAGCGCCTCGGCCTCTGCTTCGCTCGTCCTCGGGAACAGCGCGCGCACGGCCGGCGACAGGAGCTGCGCGTTCCTCTGCGTGTCCGCGACGTCGAGCGCCCGCAACTCCGGCGTTCCGCGCATCGCGCCCCACAGCGCGGGCAGATTGGGCCGGCTCTCCATGAAATCGCCGGCCGCGTCGATGACCGTGAGGAGCGCCTGCTCGGGAGCGACGTCGCCGCCCGCCCGCGCAACGCCCCGCGCAAGAATCGTCCTCAGATCGTCGAGCATGGCCTCGACCAGGGTGCGGATCAGGGCGGGGGCGCTCGGAAAATAATGGTAGACCGAAGCGATCGGCAGGTCCGCGCGCCGCGCGACCTCTCGCATCTTCAGGCCCTCCGCGCCGACTTCCCCGATGATCGACTCGGCCGCGTCGAGAAGCGCCTGACGCCGGGCCCGGCTTCGCTCCTGCTGCGGGTCGCTGCGCGGCGAAACGCGCTCCTGACGATCCGCCGAAGATCCTGTCCTCGCTGACATGGTCGTGGGGTCCTTATCTCCACTTGCATAGTCGATCGTTGCTCGGTACTCAATACGAGCATTGATCGATTTCAATGGGGAGGCTGTATGTCCGAGGGCCGGGATTCCGACTCCATGATGGTCTATCCCTCGGGCCGGAAGCGCCATCTCTCGACGAGCATGGTCGTGTTTCTCGTCGTGTCCGCCGCCGCGCCGCTGACCGCGATGGCCGGCAACATGCCGATCGGCCTCAGCTTCCCCGCGGGGCTCGGCATGCCGATGGCGTTCGTCGTCATCGCAGCGGTGCTGGGCTGCTTCGCCGTGGGCTATGCGGAGCTGAGCCGCGCCGTGAAGGGGACCGGCGCGTTCTACACCTATATCGGCAGGGGGCTCGGCAAGCCGGCCGGCGTGGTCGCCGCCTATTGCGCCGTGCTCGCCTATGCCGCGATGTCGGTCGGGCTCGCGGCGGCCTTCGGCTATTTCGGCTCGGTGCTGTTCGACCAACTCGGCCTGAAGGTTCCGTGGATGGCTTGCGCGGTCGCCGGCCTCGCGATCATCGGGATCATGGGCTATCTTGCGCTCGATTTCTCAGCGCGCGCGCTCGCGTTTTTCATGTCGGCCGAATTCCTCGTGCTCGCGGCTTTCGACATCGCGGTGCTCGTGTCGAAGGGCGCGGCGGCGTTGCCCATGGAAGTGTGGCGGCCGGAGAACTACGTCCGCTGGGACTTCGGCGCGATCTTGCCCTTTGCCGTCACAAGCTTCATCGGCATCGAGGCGGCGGCGCTGTATGGCGAGGAGACGCGGCGGCCTGACCGCTCGATTCCCATCGCGACCTTCACCGCGCTCGGAGCCGTGGCGGCCTTCTACCTCCTCACCGTTTGGATCATGATCGGCGCGGCCGGCGCCGACCTCGTTCAGGGCGTGGCGAGGGCGAAGAGCGGCGACTTCCTGTTCGATCTCGCGACCCAATACGGCGGTGACGGGCTGACCACGGTCATGGGCCTGTTCTTCGTCACCAGTCTGCTGGCGGCCTATCTCGCGCTCCATAACGCCGCCAGCAAATACATGTTCGCGCTGGCCGCAGACGGTCTGCTTCCTGCCCAGCTCACCCAGGTCCATCCGCATTTCCGCTCACCGACGGCGGCGTCCATCCTCATGACGGGAATCGAGGCGCTGGTCGTCATCGGTCTTGGCCGCGCCGGCGTCTCGCCCTATCTCGGCATCGCCTCGGCCTCGGTGGGGCTCGGCACCGTGGGAATCGTCGCGATCCAGCTCGTCTGCGCTTTCGCGGTCGTCGGCTTCTTCTGGAGGTCGGAGCGCACGAATCTGTGGACGACGCGCATCCTGCCGACCATCGGCGGGATCGGGCTGGCGGCCGCGCTCATCGGCATCATCGCGAATTACAGCGCGCTCACCGGAACCGACAATCCGATCGTCAACGCGCTGCCGCTCGCGCTCATTCCCGTCATGATCGGCGCGCTTCTCTATGCGCGCTGGATGGCGCGCGCGCAGCCGGCGAAATATGCCGCGCTGGCGCGCGGCGAGATCCGCCCCTTGAGCCAGCGCCTCGCGCCGAAGGCCGAATATCGCAATCGCTACTGCATCGTGGGCGCCGGTCCGGCCGGCCTCGTCATGGCGCGGGCGTTGCGCGCCGAAGGCGTTCCCTTCGACGTCTACGAGCGCAACCCCGACGTCGGCGGCATCTGGGACCTCGATCACGCCGGCACGCCGATGTACGAGAGCGCTCACTTCATCTCGTCGAAATGGTGCTCCTACTTCTACGGCTTTCCGTTTCCCGACGATTATCCCGACTATCCGTCGCACCGGCAGATTCTCGACTATATCCGCGACTTCGCGCGCGCCTTCGACCTTTATCGCGACATCGCCTTCAACACCGAAGTCAAGCGCGCGGCCCATGTCGACGGGCGCTGGCGGGTCGAACTGTCCGACGGGCGGGTGCGCGACTACGCCGGCGTGATCGCAGCGCCCGGCGTCACCTGGCATGCGCGCCTGCCGGACTACCCGACGATGGAGCGGTTCGAGGGCGAGGTCCGCCATTCCTCGACCTATCGCAGTCCCACGGAGTTCGAGGGTCGCGACGTGCTGATCGTCGGGGCGGGCAATTCGGGCGTCGACATCGCATGCGACGCCGCGCGCTCGGCCCGCCACGCATATCTGAGCCTGCGGCGCGGCTACCGCTTCGTACCGAAGCACATTTTCGGCGTGCCGACCGACGTGTTGATGAACGGCATGGCCGATCCGCCGCGCGGCGTCCCGATCACCCTCGATCCGAACGTGATGCTCGACCGCCTCAACGGCGACCTCACCCGCCTCGGGCTGCAGAAACCGGACCATGACGCGCTGACCAGTCATCCGATCATGAACACGCAGGTGCTGCATCACCTCGCCCATGGAGACCTTGTCGCCAAGCCCGACATCGCCGAATTCCGCGCGCGTGCCGTCGTCTTCAAGGACGGGACGGAGACGCCGATCGACCTCGTGCTGTTCGCGACCGGCTACGACTATCGTCTGCCGTTCCTCGAAGAGGACATTTTCGAGTGGAAGCACGGGCGCCCGCAACTCTGGCTCAATCTCATTCACCGCAAATTGCCGGGCCTTTACGTGCTCGGCTTCGCCGAGTTCGCCGACGGCGCCTATCGACGCTTCGAGGAGATGGCCCAGATGATCGTCGCCGACATCCACGCGCGCGAGACCGGCGTGCGGCGCGACGCGCTCGACCGGCTGCGCGAGAACCATTTTCCCGACCTGCGCGGCGGCAAGGCCTACGTCGATTCGGCCCGCCACGCGGCCTACGTCGACAAGGCGACATACCGCGACGTGGTCCTGTCGCTGCTCCGGGACCTCGGCTGGCCCGCGCCGACCGACACGAGCTTTCAGGCCCTCCGTCGGGAAGCCGCGACCGAATCTCCGCCCGCTCCGGCCGGGCAGGCGCCGCATCCGGCTCGGAAAGCCGACGCACCCCTCTGACCCTATCGGGAGCCGTGTCATGGCCAAGGCCACCAGAACAGCAATTTTGACCGGCGGCGCAGGCGGCGTCGCGCGCGCGCTCACGCCCCTCCTGATCGCCGAGGGCTACCGCGTCGCGTTGATCGACGTCAATGCGACCGGACTGGACAAGATGGCCGTCGAGCACGGCGACGCCGTGCTGCCGCTGCCCTGTGACCTCACCGACCTCGCGGCGCTGACGGTGACGCTGGACAAGGCGCGGGAGGCGTTCGGCGCGCTCGACCTTCTCTGCAACAACGCCGGGGTGACGACGACAGGGCCGTTCGTCGACGTCGAGGCCGCCTCGATCCCGCGTGACGTCGGCATCAACCTGATCGCCCCGCTCCATATCATCCACAGCGTCGCCCCCTGGATGCGCTCGCCAGGCGGAGCCATCGTCAACACGATCTCGCTGGCCGCGATTACGCCGCTCGCCGGCAGCTCCGTCTATTCGGCGACCAAGTTTGGCCTGCGCGGCTTCAACATCGCGCTGCACATGGAGATGAAGGCGCGCGGAATTACCGTCTCTGGCGTGCTGCCCGGCGCGATCGACACGCCGATGCTGCTCAAGGAGACCCGGGAGGGTGCGACCGCGCTGAATTTTCTCGGCGATCCGCTGAAACCCGAGACGGTGGCGAAGACGATCCTGCGCGCGTCGCGCGAAGGCCGGCTGGAATATTACGTGCCCTACAGCGAACGCATCCTGTCGAGCCTTGCGCTGTTCTTTCCTGCGCTCATCCCGACCATCTATCCCTGGTTCGAGCGGATGGGGGTGAAGCGGCAGAAGGCGTGGCTCGCGGCGCACGCGCGCGACGCGCTGCCGGAAGGAACGCCCATTCCCGAGCACGAGCGCAAGCGTGAGAAGGCGCACGTCGGCGAATAGGCGCGCGCGAGTCGCGGGCCACATTGCGACGGCTGCCGCGGCGGTGCGATGGACTGGAGCGGAGCGTCGCCGGAGAACCCTTCGATACGGCGCCTCTGCGCGGCGTTGACCACCGGGCCAAGGCCGCGCTCGATTTCGGGCGATCCCGCGGTGAGTTCGGCGTGGATGTCCCCGAGCCGCAGTCCCGATCGCACACGTTGACAGCCTACTGCTATATTGACAGCATTCTGCTAATATGGCATTGACGTGCGATGTCAAGCAATCCGGACTCCGCCATCAATGACGTCATCAGCGCGGCCTATCGGCTTCATGCCGAGATCGTCGGTGCTGGAGATGCGGTCGCCGGGCGGTTTGGCTTGTCGGCCGCGCGATGGCAGGTGCTGGGAACGATTGCGCGCGGGGGCGCGGCGAGCGTGCCCGACCTTGCGCGCATGATCGGGAACGCCCGCCAGTCGGTGCAGCGCCTCGTCGCCGAAATGCTTGAAGACGGCTTGCTGACCACGGTCGAGAACCCCCGGCACCGGCGCTCCCGGCTTGTCGAGATGAGCGCGCGCGGTCGTCAGTCCTATGATGCTGTCATGGCCGCCTGGGCTCCCCATGCCGCCGTTCTGGGGAACAAACTCCCTCTTGAGACGTCGCTCGCGCTGGCGCGGGACATGCTCGTCCTCGCCAGGGCGTTTCGCGAGATCGCCGATCAATCGGACCGGGTCGCCGGGCCAGGAGACGGTCATTCCGCCTCGATCCCAAAAGGTGAATCATGAGCCGTGAACAACGCGCGCAACTGAATGCGAGACTTGGCCGTCCATCCGAGTCTGCGGCGGCGGATCGCTCTCTGCAAAGCATGAGGGCGGGGTTTGCGGCCTTCATGGCGACGCTGCAGGTTCCTGCCGGCGCCCGGTCCAGCGTGACGGCGCTCGGCGATCGCCGCGCTTTGCTGGTGGAGGCCGAGCGGAATTCCCGTCCCGGCGCGATCCTCTATTTCCATGGCGGCTCGTATGTGATGGGATCGCCCGAGACCGCGATGGCGCTAACCGCCAGTCTGGTCGTCCGAACCGGCATGCGAGCCGTTTCGCTCGACTACAGGCTTGCGCCCGAATTTCCCTTTCCCCACGCCATCGAGGATGGCGTTTCGGCATATCGCGAGCTCCTCGATCAAGGGGTCGAGCCCCGTTCGATCGCGCTTGCGGGCGATTCCGCCGGCGGCGGTCTTTGCGTCAGCACATGCCTTCAGGCGCGAAGCGAAGGCTTGCCGCTCCCAGCCGCCATTGTGACCTTTTCCGCCGGCCTCGACGCCACGCGCTCGGGAGACAGCATGGAGAGCAAGAATGGCGTCGATCCGTTTTTCACCCGGGAGAGCCTGCGTGCGTCGGGCGCCCTCTATCTCGGAGGCGCCGATCCGCACCAAGAATTACTGTCGCCTGCCGTCCTGGCGGACCTGACCGGCTTTCCGCCCTTGCTTCTGCAGGTCGGCGCCAACGAATTGCTGCTCGACGATTCGACGCGCCTGGCCAAGCGGGCGCGAGACGCCGGCGTCGATGTCATCCTGGACGTCACCGCCAATGCGCCGCATGTCTTTCAGGGCTATGCCGGGCAACTGGAAGAAGCCGACCAGGCGCTTGATCGCGCGGCATTGTTCTTGAAACAGCACGTTGTTAGCGGGGAGGCGGGAGCGGACTCGAAAAACTCCAAGCCATGATTCGCGCCTACGCTGCTCGCGACGCTCACCTCCGCCGGGACTTGTGTTCGCGAGTGCGAGCCACGATCGACGATACGATCGCCGGCCAGGCCTTGGCGCTAGAAACAGTTCGCAGATGCGGAATGGCGCTCCCAAGGGGACTCGAACCCCTGTTTTCGCCGTGAGAGGGCGACGTCCTAGACCGCTAGA